>NZ_JBEOPP010000072.1:0-19256 GCF_040310185.1 Shewanella sp. T24-MNA-CIBAN-0130
GGTTCGCTCAATGCTGGGCTACTATCTTGGTTGGCGATAATGGCACTGGGGTGAGACTGGGTTGGCGGTTGAAACCAAGCTTGTTGCGTTGCGGGTAGTTGCGATTGTGCGATGACACTGGTATCGCCCCATACGCTAGGTTGTTGTTTTTTCGCTTGAGCCTCTGGGCTGAGTAAAAAATTAACCGCCAGTTTAGCGCTGTCAATATGCGTCGCATTATATGGAATGGCAATAAAATGGATATTACTCAAGCTGCCATCACGCATGCGATAACTGCGGATGCTGTCTGGCAAGTCAAAGCGCGCCACTGCTGCTGGAACATCGGCGGCTGAAAAGGTAAATGCCAATGCCAATTCGCTATCACCCATTAAGCGGCGCAGCGCCATGCCGCTGGACATAAAGTGTTGGCCTTTACGCCATAAATTGGGATGTAATTTATCTAAATATTGCCAAAGCACAGGTAACAACAACGCTTGGCTTTGCGCTGTGGCAGGTTGATAAAGTAGATTTTTAATCGCCGCAGGTTGTGAACTATTGAGCACAATTAAGGCGTATTTTAAAAAGCTCATAGCCAAAAAGTCAGGCGGCTTAGGATAGGTAAATCGGCCTGGATGTTGTTGTGTCCACTGGCTTAACTGTGGCAATGTTTGTGGCGGCGTTTGGCTAACAAGATTGTCGTAATAAAAGGTTAACGCGGCTTTGCCCCAAGGTGCTTCCATGCCTAATGTAGGCACACCAAAGTCGCGGGTCATGGCAGGATTATTGTCTGGATCGGTTAAACTAAAGTTGGGTAATTGAGGCACCCAGTTAGGGGTGAGCAATTGATGTTTTGCCATCGCGGCAAAGTTCTCGCCATTAATCCACACGAGATCCACTTGACCATTATGGTCGTTAGCAGCGGATTTTTCTGCCAGTACGCGACTGACCGCTTCACTGGTGTCGGTCAGTTTTACATGATGTAATTTGATGTGATATTGCTGGTCAAGCTGATCCGCAACCCACTGAATATACCTATTGATTTGTGGATCGCCGCCCCAAGCATGAAAATACACCTCTTGATTTGCAACACGTGCTTCAATGTCTGACCATGCTGCTTGCTCATTGGTTTTGGCATAAGCCACACCAGCCCCAAAACTGGCGCATATAAAAAAGCCCAATGCGGTTGCTGCAACAATATGCAGTATAGCTTTAGGCCTTTTTATTAAAAAAATGATCTTATCGAGCGACATTAAGCGACCAATCATAATCTAAAAAATCGATATCCAATTGCTGCTTTTCTGCAGTGGTTTGAAGTGCTGGACTGAGCTTTAATGCGCTAGGATACAGTAATAAAAAGGCATCGATCGAATCCGCGCCGCCAAAGCCTTGGGTAAAATCTTCACCATACCATTTAAAAATGGCTGACAAATAGACCGTATCGCCTTTGGCGTAGTTTCGGCTGTTGTCGCTAAGAAAACGCTCAGTTTGTGCGTTTAGTTGCTGCTCAAGCTTGGCGCCTGTGTAAGCTTCTTCACGCAGCGCAGGGCAACCTATGCTGGCACAGTTTACCGCAAAATGAATTCTAGGCTCATTGTATCGATCGCTACCGCGGATCAATTTATGTTCAATATCGTTGAGGCTGCGGGTTTTACCCAATAATGGGATAAAGCTTTTATCCCAAGGTGAGCTAAATAATCCGCCCAAGTCTTTGATGGAGTCGATATCAGGGTACTGGGTTAAGATAAGTTCAAGCGTCCACGCGTTGTAAGCATTGATTAAAAATGCTAATTGTGACGATTTATCCCAAGCATCGAATTCAGTTTGAGTAATGTGACTGAGTTGTGTCAAATAGCCCTGCAATTTGGCATGGTCTTGTTGCATAGCAGAGTAATCTACCGCGCTACTGTGACCTTGGTTTATGGGTTGTACATGTTGGCTAACTAAGTACTGCCAGTCTTGGTGTAACGTCTGTTGCGCCGCTGCCGCTGCAACTTGGGTCGTAACCGATGGCTGCGATTCAGCGGCAAAACTCAGTGAGTTAAAAACAACAGCGAACATAACCACTGCAGTTGAAAATACCTTTACTATTTTATTCATCATGTTTTGCTCACTTACTGTTTGTGCCATTACTCTTGCCTATTCTGTGTGTACTCATTAATCAGTGTTGTCACACAATAGGCGTCAACTCATCTCTCTTTAGCTGACGCCATAATTTGTTAGCCTCTAAAGCATTGATGTTAATGGGCATATAGCTTCATCAACACTGTCTTTAAACCATTAACCACGACGCCATGTGTGGTATTTTTCTAACCAGCCCAGCACTGTTTCTGGCGCGTGGTTACGCTTCCATTCACCGGCGGCGGATTTGTTACCTTCAGCCCAAGTCGGGTAGCTGTGAATGGTGCCTAAAATTTTATTGAGTCCTAATCCGTGTTTCATTGCTAATACAAACTCAGCAATTAAGTCACCAGCATGCTCCGAGACAATGGTAACGCCTAAGATTTTGTCCTTGCCTTTAGGGGTGATCACCTTAATAAAACCGTCGGTCGCACTGTCGGTAATGGCTCGGTCTAATTCGGCAAAGTCAAACCGAGTGACTTCGTAATCAATGCCTTGCTGCTTGGCTTCGTATTCGTTAATACCGACACGGGCTACTTCTGGGTCGATAAAGGTGGTCCATGGGATGACGCGATAATCGACTTTAAACTTTTTAAATTGACCAAATAACGCATTCACTGCGGCATACCAGCCTTGATGAGCGGCCACATGGGTAAATTGGTACGGGCCAACAATGTCGCCTGCAGCGTAAATGTTGGGGTATAAGGTTTCTAAATATTCATTAGTGACAATGGTGCGATTGGTTTCGATGCCTAATGCTTCTAAACCGTAACCGTCTAAGCGGGCACTGCGACCGACGGCGCACAGAAGCTCATCGTATTCGATTGCCAGTTCTTGCTCTTGATGCTTGACGATAATGAATTTTTTATCATCACGCAGCTCACAACGCAGCGCTTGGTGCGAGGTTAAAATGTTGACGCCACTTTTTTGCAGCGCTTGGGTGGCAAATTCAGACACTTCAAGATCTTCTTTGATCATGATGCGATCGGCCATTTCAATTTGAGTCACTTTGGATCCTAAACGGGCAAAACTTTGGGCCAGTTCAGATCCAATTGGACCGCCGCCGAGGACCACTAATTTTTGTGGTGCGCTATCGAGTTTGGCAAATTCATCCCATAAAGTATCGCTGGTGACATAGCCGACTTCTTCAATGCCAGGTAACGGCGGCACAAACGGACGAGCACCCGTGGCAATCACAATACTGCGCGCGGTTAAGCGGCTGGTGTTGCCGTCTGGGTAGCTAATTTCTACGGTCCATGGGTCGACTAATTTAGCATAGCCTTTTACTACGTCGACACCTAAATTGGTGTAACGCTCAACGCTGTCGTGTGGGGCAATATCGGCCACGACTTGATGCACGCGTGCCATGACTTTTTTAAACGAAAACTCAGGGGTGATGTCTTCTAAACCATAATGATGGGCGTTTCTTATCTGCTGGGCTATCTTGGCGCTTTTAATGATCGCTTTACTCGGCACACAGCCATAGTTTAAGCAATCACCGCCCATTTCACCGGCTTCAATTAAGGTGACTTTGGCTTTCACTGCAGCGGCAATGTAGCTGGTGACAAGACCTCCTGCGCCGGCGCCAATCACAATCATGTTGCGATCAAATTTGGCGGGCTTGGTCCAGTTGCTGTATACGCGGCGTTTTTTGATCATATTAACAATCGCCTTAGCAATCAGTGGGAATAAACCTAATAGTGCAAATGACACAATCAGGTTAAATGATAAAATGTTCGCTAAACTGTCAATTTGTGCCAGTTGAGTTCCGGCATTAACATACACAAAGGTGCCCAAAAACATACCGACTTGGCTAACCCAGTAAAAGGTCCACGATTTAAACCCGGTGACGCCCATCAACAAGTTAATCACGAAGAACGGGAATATAGGCACTAAGCGTAAGGTGAATAAATAAAAGCCACCTTCTCTTTCAATGCCGGCATCAATGGCCGCTAAACGTTCAGGAAAGCGCTGCTTGATGGTATCTCGTAGCAAGTAACGTGACACTAAAAATGCCAGTAATGCACCAATACTTGAGGCAAATGAGGCAATAATTAATCCTTCAACTATGCCAAATAGTGCGCCTGAGGCAATGGTGAGAATGGCTGCACCAGGTAGAGACAATGCCGTCACTGCAACATACAGTAAAAAGAACCCGCCAATAACCAGCAGCGGCGATTGCTCGCGCAATTGGTCGAAATCATTCATTGAGCCTTTTAAGCCATCTAGGGTCAGTAACTGATGTAGGTCAAAATAGAAAAACAGACCCACTAATATTGTGGCAATGAGTAATAAAACAATTTTTTTAAACATAAACAATAGCCTTAAAATGAATGCTGTAAGGTAAGTGTGGCGTTAACCGGTAATTCAGGGAAAACCAAGGTAGAACCGAAATAACCGCCTTCAAATACTGGGCGCCAGTTCTCTTGATTAGTAATGTTATTCACGTCTAGCCTTAAACTTGTTTGCTCGCTAAAGTCATAGCGAGTGTTGATATTTAGCGTGTACTGATCGCGAATATACACAGTCGCTAAATAATCCAATGGGTAACTCTTGGTATATAGACCGGAGAAACCGGCTTTCCATTTCTCAGTAATGGACATTCCGCCATTAATTGTGAACGTTTGTTCAGGTAAGCCTTGTACACGGCGGTCAGACGGTGCAAATGAAGCGAAGTTTGGTGCGCCAATACCTGTGCCTTGAATGATATCGGGACGCGAGTTATCAAAGGTATCGGCCACTTGTACCGTATCTTGGCTACTGGCTGAATCATCATAACGAGCGTCTAAATAACTGTAGCCCGCGCTTAACCAAAATGGGTCGGCATCATAAAAGGCTTGGGCTTCAAAACCTTTAGTGCGAACGCCTGTGTTGCTGCCGTCACGATTTCGCAGACTGCGTTTTTGGTCAAACACTGCCCCGTCGATATACCAAGCACTGTCAGTGGGTGAATATTTAATGCCAATTTCAGTAAGGGTATTTTCGGTGGCAAAATTTTGGCTACTAATCTGGTTATTAGCGCCTAACGTCGTGCCGCCTGCCATGCTATTTGAGGTTGATTCGTTATAACTGGCGCTTGCATAGGTGGTGATATCGTCAGTAATGCGATAGCTCAAACTGATTTGCCCAGATTCAAGCATTTCACTTATCGAATCGCTGGCTGCAACTTGTTCTTGGGGGGCAATGGCATCGCGCGCATCTACATTATAAAAATCGGCACGATAACCTACGCTGGTTGAGAACTTATCGGTCCATTGGCTGTTATGTTGAATGGCTAGACCCGTTTGCCAACTGGTTGAGTCAGTGGTGTCAGATAATGAAAAATCGCCACTGCCATCTGCATTGGTATCGTATTGGGCGCCAGGTGACACAAACACACCAGGGCGCAGTTCAACTAGCCTTGCTTGCTGCTCAGCAGTAAGTGGAATACGGCGGTTTTCAATTGGACCGGTTAAGTCGATAGGTAAGTCAGCCTCGGTGGTAAATTGGCTGTAACCTAACACCTTGTTGTAGCGAATATCGACCGCAGTAATGGTGCTTTGGGCGTCATTCCACTCATAAGCCAGTTCCACTCTGTTTTGAGCGGTATCTGCACCATCAATGATTTCAACAAAACTGTTTTGAGCAATTTCTTCACGCTCTAAGTGTTGATAATAAGTGATGTTTTTAAGCGTGGCCTTATTACTTAGTTTACGCACATAAGTACTGTGGAGTAACAAGGTTTGCGCGTCATTGATATTGTCGGGATCGGTTAATACTTGGCTGCGATCTATCTCAACTAACCCGGTAGGCGATACGATGGCATTGGCGCCAGCAATAGTACTGCCATTAGGCTGTACACCTTGGCCAGTCACGTATAAACCGTTATCGATTAATGCTTGAGTCGGACGGTTAATCCCCGCGTTATCGGTAAACTCAACATCATAGTATTCGACATTAATGTCCCACGTGCTGACATCGTCCGGCAAAAATCTAAATGCGACAAAAATACTGTCGCTTTTAAAGCCTGAATAATCGTAGTAGCTGCCATTATCGATATGTTCTGCACTTAAGCGAACACCGCTTTGGTTGGCGACAATGTCGGTGCCAACATCTATTTGAGCTCGGTAATGATCCCAACTGCCGCCAGAGAGGGTGAGCTTAGTAAATTGCTCGTCAGTAGGCGCGACTTTAGAATGTATGTTAACAAATCCACCATTACGTTGGCTGGTGCCTAATAGCACTGGCGGCGCACCTTTTACCACATCAATTTGGTCGACTGCGTTAAATGACATAGGTACACCAAAGCCATTGTTGCCCGCTTGGCGACGCACACCATCTTGATATAACTCACCTAATTGGCCGCGAATTGTTGGCAAACTTGATGCACCAAAACCACTGGCAGAATAGCTATTAGGGCTGACCTTTTGAATGTCTGATAAGTCAGTAATATTAAGCTGGTCAATCATCTCACTTGTGATGGGGGTAACAGAGCGGGCAATATCTTTAAGTGCTATGCCATCGCCAAATGGGCCATCTACCGTGGTGTTTTTAGGTGATAATCCTTGGTCATTAATCGTTTTACCTGAAACGTGAATGACTTCTATTGACGTGTCTTCAGCCGCCATCGTAATCGATGAATACAAGGCGACGCTAATGGCTAGCGCAATAAGTGAGCGATTTTGGTGACGCTGAATAGACATAATATTTTCTGTAGTGATGAACATGGCTAAAGAGACCTTCTAATTAACGGTTTTATTTCAACGATGTTATGCCTATTTTTACAGTGTTAGACCTAAATGGCATAAATATATGTGCAACATAGTGCCGCTTGACTCGGTCAATTGGTGGCTGATGAAATTTTTCAATAAAAGATCAGTTTAGCCTATTAAAAGCTGATTAGTTTTAGATAGATACCACTTTATTTTATATTTTTAAGGAATTATGATGCAAACAGCACTTAGCGGCGATGTTCAACGTAAATTGCAATGGTCTTTACTCTCTTTACGTCTAGGCGTGTTTTTGGTGTTGCTAGTGTGGACAGTGGATAAGTTTGTTAATCCTGGTCATAGCATGAAGATATTTGAAAAATTCTATGGCATTGGTGGCATGAGTGACGTCGCAGCGTATATTTTGGGTGCACTACAATTATTATTGGTGTTTGCGTTTGTACTTGGGATTAAAAAACGGATCACTTATGGGGTGATCTTTCTCATGCACGGTGCTTCAACGTTATCGGCATTCAATCAATATTTTGATGCCTTTAATAATTTATTATTCTTTGCTGCATGGCCAATGTGGGCGGCGTGTTTCGCTTTGTATATGTTAAGAGAGCAAGATACCAAATTTACCGTAAAATAAGTTCCTAAATTACCTCAACTCGAGTTAAATCGTTTTATCGATATAAAAAGGCTGGCTAAATATTATTAGCCAGCCTTATTTATTGGGACACTCTGGAATTAAACGTTGAACTCCCCGCAAGATTAAACGTTAAAGTGCTTGGATCGATTAAGTTTTAAAGTAGCTGGAATTAGGCATTATTTAGCCTCACGATTACGAATAACCAAAAAGCTAAATAACACTACAATTACCATTTGTGTGGTTAACCCTTGCCACGTTGAGGCTATGCCTAACCAGCTAATCGACACATCAACAGGGAAAGGTGTCAGGTTAATGATGGCAGCTTCTTGTAACGCTGAAATCCCTTTTCCTGCCAAGATAAACGCTAAAATAAGCATGAAGTAAGAGCTGACGGCAAAAAAGCGTGCCAAGGGTAATTTCACCGAATATCGCATCATTAACCAAGCAATAACAGCCAAAATGGCCATGCCAGTTAACAAACCGTAGGCCAAATAAGTGACCTGCTCATTACTGCTGGCGGATCCAATGGCTTGTGTCAGTAACGATTGATAGAACAAAATGGTTTCAAATACTTCTCGATATACCGAAATAAAGGCCAATCCAGTCAGTCCCCATAAGGTTCCGGTGTTTAAATGACGATCGACATTCTTTTTAAGGTAACTTTGCCATTTTGAACCTTGAGTTTTACTGTGCATCCAATAGCCTACATAAAACAGTACTAACGCGGCTAACAGTGCTGCACCACCTTCCATTACCTCCCGAGATGCACCGCTAATGCTGATGAGGTTATCTGCCGCCCACCAGGTTAATACGCCAGCGGCTAATGCAGATATCCAACCAAAATGAACAAATTTAATAGCGTCATGACGTTCGGTTTTGATTAACACTGTCATTAAGGCAATGATCACCAATAGGGCTTCTAAGCCTTCGCGTAACAGGATAATTAACGCCGCCGAAAACATAGCGTTATTTGATAGTGATTGTCCGGTTAAGACAGTGTCGGCTTGATTGAGCTGTGTCAGTATGCTGCTCAACTGTTGATTTACCAGCGTGTTTTGACCTGTTGTTTTCAATAAGTTTCTAAAATTAAGCAGCTTGGTTTCGATTGATTTACGCAGACCACTGTCGTGAGCATCTAAATTGTTTTCAATTAATTCAAAACCATCTAAGTAAGCACTTACCGCCAAGGTTTGTGCTTGTGCTAATTCATTAGCTTGATAGGCTTTTACTGCTGCCTGCAAGTTTGTGCGCGTTACCGAAATAGGTGACTCTGCATGTTGGAATAGCAACTCAGGTTGTGAGCGTAATCGTTCTAGTTGACTGCGATCAATGCCGACATTTTGCTGAAGTAATTGTGTTGGATTACTATTGACCCATTGTTGTAATTCAATATTAGCATCTTGCTTAATGTGCTTCGTTGTGACAGCCGTTGGCTCAAAAGCTAAGCTGCCAACATAGAAAGTCAGAGACCAACGCTGTTGATCATTTAACTCACTAAAAGCACGCATAGCACTGCCATCTAAGCCATCAGAAATCGCATCAAAAAGTCCCAATAACGAACGATTTAATGCCCGTTCTTGGTCAGTAAAATTAGTCGGCTGAGGTGATAAGGATTTAGCGAGTGGCCCATTCCCTTGGCCTAAATCACCATGACAGCTTGAGCAATTTTCAATAAACAGTTGCTTAACATTATCTTTGGCTATCAGCTGTGATGGCAGTACTAAGGCGGGAGACTGGCTTAGTAACTGTTTGCAAATTTTTTGACTAAACTGTTGAATAACATCCAGTGATGATTTGTCTGCTATGGCTTGTTGTAATTGAAGTGCATCTGTCATTAACGAATTTGGCTTATCATTAGCGAGCAGGCTGGTTTTTTCTATGATGATACTGGCGAATTGCTGCATTTCAGCAAACTCATCGGCATTATTAATTTCTCCTGCGCTGATGGCTTCAGAATAATCCACACCAATGTATTCCGCTAATTGGAGAATTTGTCGTGTTTGTTTTAGGCGATCTTGAGATGTCTCTGGTGATATCTCTTGTGACGTGACTGCCGGACTTTGCGCCCATAATGAGGTTGAAAACACCGAACTAATGACAATTAGTAGGCACTTATTGAAGACTGAAGATGTAAGCTGTTGTCGCCATAACGTGATGCTGCTTAAGAAAGTATTCAAGGTATTGCCTTAATAGGAATGAAAGAATTATTCTGTAAACTAATTGAATAATTGAATAATTGAATAAATGATAATGATTAGCATTCTACTTTCTTGTTGGCGGCTTATCAATCATTCTGAAACTGTGCTGGTGAGGGCGGTTAGTGGCAACAAGGGTTATCTGCGAGATTATTGTGGATAGAAAATAATTTAATAATCAGTTTTTGGTTATTATTTATTTTTGAAACAGTGGGTTATGTTTTTTATGGGTGGGTGAGGTGATTCGCTTTGTGACGGATTGATAAACCGTAGTCAGTATCCATTATCACTGTTTAGTATAAGTAACCTCTACTTGAGATAATAACCGCTGATTAAATAGGCCTTTGTTCTGCTGTCGGCATTGACTAAAATAGACACCTAATTTTGCAGCTTGTTAGCAAAACGAATGACATGATTGATATGACTATCCTGAACATATTTGACCGTTACCTAGTTTCCCTAGCTTTTATTGTGAGTTGAGATTAACTAGAATCAACAAGGCTATTATTATTTTTGAGCTACATCTGATATGTTTACATTATTGATTTTTATGTTTTTTTTTTGATAAAAAAGAGCGCTATTATGACGAGTTACACTATGGCAGGTAAATGATGAAAAACCCCATAAGCGTTACGTTGTATGAAGACCTTCGCCTGATTGACATAGGCATGGAATTATTCATTGAGATTCATTTTGCCAATGGTAAAACCGTGCAATCACGTTCGAGCATGATTGGATATCAACTGGAGCGTTTTATCTTGATTGAGTATCCAAATAAAGGTTTTTCTGAGGCTTATCAGTACATGCTAGCTAACGCTGAAATTGTTGTCAGAGCGATAACTAATAGTGGCTTTAAAGACATTATTGCTTTTAAGTCGACCATATTATCTGTGGTAAATCATCCGATTAAAATGTTGTGTCTTAGTGTGCCCAAAGCCATCACCAAGAAAAAGGTCAGAGATCAGCCCAGAGTCAATATAGAGCAAGCCGTGTTTGTTATTCACAACGAGAGTAAAGTTAGCGCTACCATGGTTGATTTTTCATTTTCGGGTTGTTTACTGACATTAGATGCTAACGCCGTGAGTATTGAGCAGGGCGAGCAAATGCATGTGGCTATTTCGATTAATACTGATCTTTCTGGCATCTTAACTGGCAGTGCGGTTAAAATTCAACATGTCGACGGTAAACTGCATGTTGGGATTAAATTCTCAGATGAACATCCTGAGTTAACCGACAATATTTTCAGTTATTGTTTGGTGAATTCGACCAAAAAATCGTGATCTAAAATGAGTCATTTTTGCAAAAAAAAGATGAAAAAAAGCGCATCAGAAGATGCGCAAAATTCACAAGAAAACACGTTATGGCGACTTTTATTATCAAGCTAACTTATTAACTTGTTAACCTTTGAACGCTACCCTTTAGCCCATTGCAGGCTAGAGGTTAGTAAGTCGTTAATTTAAATAATTTAAAATACCTAATGCAGCGTCTCGGCCTTCAGCTATTGCTGTAACAACTAAGTCAGAACCCCGCACCATATCACCACCGGCAAACACTTTAGCATTCGTGGTTTGGAAAGGATTATCATCTGTTTTATTAGCTTTAACTAATCCCCATTCGTTGGTTTCGATACCAAACTCACTAAACCAAGATGCAGGACTCGCTTGGAAGCCAAAGGCAATGATCAGCGCATCGGTTGCTAATACTTGCTCACTACCTGCAATGATTTCAGCGCGTTGACGTCCGCTGGCATCAGCTTCGCCCATTTTGGTTTCAACGCACTCAATACCGACCACATGACCATTTTCAGCTTTAATTGCCACAGGTTGACGATTAAATAAGAAATTGACCCCTTCTTCGCGGGCATTTTTTACTTCACGACGTGAACCGGGCATGTTGGCTTCGTCACGACGATAAGCACATGTGACACTTTTAGCACCTTGGCGCACTGCGGTACGTAAACAATCCATCGCAGTATCACCGCCGCCCAATACAACCACATTTTTACCTTCAAGGCTTAAATACGGTGTAGCGTCGTCTTGAGTGCCCATAATATGATGCGTATTACCGACAAGATATGGCAGCGCTTGGATCACGCCTTGCGCTTCTTCATTGGGCAGTTTCGCTTTCATGGCTGTGTAGGTACCCATACCAAGAAAGACAGAATCGTATTCGTCTAATAGACTCTGAAAGCTCACATCTTTACCAACGGTAATCCCCAATTTAAATTTAATCCCCATGCCTTCAAGTACTGAACGGCGAGTCGCCATCACCTCTTTATCAAGCTTAAAAGAAGGGATGCCATAAGTAAGCAACCCCCCAATTTGAGGATATTTATCATATACCACTGCTTGCACGCCATTGCGAGCCAACACATCAGCACAACCAAGACCTGCAGGACCGGCTCCAATAATGGCAACACGCTCTGTGCGTGGTGTCACCTTGGTCATGTCGGGGCGCCATCCTTGTGAGATAGCGGTATCGGTAATGTATTTTTCAACACTACCAATAGTGACTGCACCAAAGTCATCGTTTAAGGTACAGGCACCTTCACATAAACGGTCTTGTGGACACACTCGTCCACAAATTTCAGGCAGAGTATTGGTCTCATGTACCAAGTCTGCCGCTTCCATAATACGACCTTCTTCTGCCAGTTTTAACCAGTTTGGAATGTAGTTATGCAGTGGGCATTTCCATTCACAATAAGGGTTACCACAGTCAAGACAACGGTCTGCTTGTTGCTTGACTTCAGGTTGCGTATACGGCTGATAAATTTCAATAAATTGTGTAGCACGTTTTTTTGCTTCATGTTTAACGGGGTCTACTCGACCCACTTCGATAAATTGAAAGTCATTGCTCATAATGTTACCCCGCCTTTACCACTAATTCCGGACTCTTCTGCTCAATTTTTAGCAGGTCGGCAACGGCAATATTCTTTGGTTTTACTAATACAAAACAATCCAACCAGTTTTCAAAATCACTTAATATCAGGTTGGCATGCTCACTGCCTGTTTCAGCATAATGAGTTTCAATTAACGATTTTAAGTGTTGTTGGTGGATTTTTGATTCTATTTTATGGGTGTCGACCATTTCGGTGTTAACCCGGCGATTAAAACGACCAAATTGGTCGAATACATAGGCAAATCCGCCTGTCATCCCCGCGCCGAAGTTGACCCCCGTTTTACCTAAGATAACCACGATACCGCTAGTCATGTATTCACAGCAATTATCACCAGAGCCTTCAACAACCGCGATGGCACCAGAATTACGAACCGCGAAACGCTCACCCGCTTGTCCCGCTGCAAACAATTTACCGCCCGTAGCACCATACAAACAAGTGTTGCCCATGATGGCGCTGCGTTCACTTTGGAACGGGCTACCAATAGGGGGGTGAATTACGATCTTACCGCCAGACATCCCTTTGCCAACATAGTCATTGGCATCGCCGCAGAGCTTAAGTTCAAGGCCTGGACTGTTCCACACGCCGAAGCTTTGACCTGCGCTACCACTAAAGGCAAGTGTTAACGGCTGTTTTGCCCCTGCCACGCCTACGGTAGTTGCAATATAGCCTGACAATGTTGCACCCACTGAACGATCGGTATTATTGATTTGATATTGACAAGAGAAAGGCTCTCCAGTATCAACCGCTTTACGACAATCTGCTAATAGGGTTTGGTTTAACTGACCTACGTCTGACGGTGGGTTAGTTTCTTTCCAAGTGAGTGACGAGTTTGGCTGCACTTTAGGTTTATATAAAATCGGCGCTAAATCTAAACCTCGTTGCTTATCTGTTTGACCTTCGAGCGTATATAACCAGTCACTACGTCCGATCAGATCGTCAAATTTTGTCACGCCTAATGCCGCCATCCATTCACGCACTTCTTGAGCCACAAACTCAAAGTAGGTCATCACACGTTCTGGTAAACCGTGGAAATGGTTTTCACGTAAGTTTTTATTTTGGGTTGCCACACCGGTTGCACAGTTATTGAGGTGACAAATACGTAAGTATTTACACCCTAACGCAATCATTGGCACTGTACCAAAACCAAAGCTTTCTGCCCCGAGTAAGGCGGCTTTAATCACGTCGGTACCCGTTTTTAAGCCACCATCAACTTGCAGGCGAATTTTATGACGTAAGCCATTTTCTACCAGCGACTGATGCACTTCAGCTAAGCCTAGTTCCCAAGGTGATCCGGCATACTTAACCGAGGTAATTGGGCTTGCGCCAGTACCGCCGTCGTAACCGGATATGGTGATCATATCGGCATAGGCTTTAGCGACACCCGTTGCAATGGTGCCAACCCCTGGTTCAGAAACCAGCTTGACCGACACTAAGGCTTTTGGATTGATTTGTTTTAAATCGAAAATCAGCTGGGCTAAATCTTCAATTGAATAAATATCGTGGTGTGGTGGGGGTGAAATTAACGTTACGCCAGGACGAGCATGACGCAGCCCTGCAATTTCAACACTGACTTTATGACCAGGCAACTGACCACCTTCACCGGGTTTAGCCCCTTGGGCCACTTTAATTTGCAGCACATCAGCGTTAACAAGATAGTGCGCTGTTACCCCAAATCGGCCAGATGCAATTTGTTTAATGGCAGAGTTACGCTCGCTATTGAAACGACGCGCATCTTCGCCACCTTCACCAGAGTTTGAGCGTCCACCAAGACGATTCATCGCAACGGCTAAGGCTTCATGAGCTTCAGGGCTTAAGGCACCAATACTCATGGCGGCACTGTCAAAGCGAGAGTAGAGCTTTTCAGCTCCTTCAACGGTGTCTTGTTCCACAGCGTCAAGTTGACCTTTGATGCCAATTAAGTCACGTAACGTTGCCACTGGGCGGTCATCAACTAAGTGAGTAAACTTTTTATACTCAGCATAGTTTTTGTCTTTAAGTGATGCTTGTAGGGTATTGACTACGTCTGGATTAAAACAGTGGTATTCACCGCCTTCAACATACTTTAATAACCCACCTTGAGGTAACGGCATATGCGCGCGATACGCAGCAGTATGAAGTATCTTTTGGTCATCGGCGATATGGGTAAAGGTAACGCCTTCAATACGGCTAATGACGCCTTTAAAGCATAATTCAATGACATCACTGGCTAAACCCACGGCTTCAAATTGTTGACTACAACGGTATGACCCCACAGTGCTGATACCCATTTTAGACATGATTTTACGTAAGCCTTTTTCAATGCCAAAACGAAAGTTAAGCAATAAAGGCGTTACATCTTCTACTTGACGTGATTTCGCCATTGCAGAGATAGATTCATAGGCAAGGTAAGGGTAGATAGCTGTCGCGCCAAAGCCTAGCAGCACCGCAAAGTGATGCGGGTCACGGGCCGATGCCGTTTCAACAATAATGTTGGTGTCGCAGCGTAAACTTTTATCCACTAAACGTGTCTGCACAGAACCCACAGCCATAGCGGCAGGGATGACTTGTGCATTTTTCGCTACTGCACGATCAGACAAGACTAATAATGTTGTGCCACTGCGCGCTAGGCGTTCTGCTTCATCCGTTATACGACGGATCGCCTGCTCTAGGGTTTCGTGGGTATCATAGTTTAAATCAACCATATTAGCGCGATAGTTGGTGCTATCTAAGCCAAGCAGTTGATTAAAGTCACTGAATAATAAAATCGGCGAATTAAACATCACTCGGTAAGCGTTGCCAGTGGTTTCGCTAAATAGATTTTGCTCGCGGCCTACACAAGTGGCTAATGACATCACGTGTTTTTCACGTAATGGGTCAATTGGTGGGTTGGTGACTTGAGCAAATTTCTGACGGAAATAATCATACAATGAACGCGATTTTTTCGACAATACTGCCATGGGAGTATCATCACCCATTGAGCCGACGGCTTCTTCACCTTTACTGGCGAGTACCCAAATAACTTGCTCTAATTCTTCACGAGTAAAACCAAACTGTTTTTGGTATTGCAGCAGTGTTTTAGCATCAAAGCCACTTGAACCTTGTTTGCTGGGAGGCATTTGCTCAGCAGGAACTAGGGTTTGACTGTTTTTAGCCATCCATTCTTTATAAGGATGACGACGTTTTAAGTCGTTATCAATTTCAAAAGAGTGATGTAAATGACCGTTCAAGGTGTCCAATACTAATAATTCACCCGGCCCTACACGGCCTTTTTCAATCACTTCATCGGCTGCATAATCCCAAATACCGACTTCAGAGGCTAAGGTTAGGATACGATCCTTGGTTATAACGTAACGAGAAGGACGTAGGCCGTTGCGATCAACCGCACAGGCAGCATGGCGACCATTAGTCATTACAATGCCAGCAGGGCCGTCCCACGGCTCCATGTGCATTGAGTTAAAATCATAGAAAGCTTTTAACTCGTCGTCCATCTCTGGGTTTGATTGCCATGCTGGTGGAATAAGTAAGCGCATGGCTCGGTATAAATCCATCCCACCTGATAACAGCATTTCGAGCATATTGTCTAAAGAAGAGGAGTCTGAACCTGTTTCGTTAACAAAGGGTGCCGCTTGTTGTAAGTCGGGCAATAAAGGCGAATTAAACTTATAGGCACGCGCTCTAGCCCATTGACGATTACCGGTAATGGTATTGATTTCACCGTTATGGGCAAGATAACGAAACGGTTGGGCTAATGGCCACTTGGGATGTGTGTTGGTTGAAAAGCGCTGGTGAAATAAACAAATGGCACTTTTCAAACGTATATCTGCTAAGTCTGTGTAAAATGACGGCAGATCGGCTGGCATCATTAACCCTTTATAGACAATCACTTGCCCAGAAAGACTGGCAACGTAAAAGTCTTCATCATCAGTGATTTGCTGTTCAAGTCGGCGACGCGCCATATACAAGCGACGTTCAAGATCTTTTTCCCGCCAGCCAACTGGCGCGTTGATCAATACTTGATAAATCTGTGGCAAGCTTTCCCGACCAATCTCCCCCAAAACATCAGGATTAATCGGAACTTTACGCCAACCAGCGACACTTAACATTTCTCGTTGTAGTTCTTTTTCTAAGATAAGTTTGGCTTCATCAGCGCGTTGTTTATCTTGGCTGAGAAATAGCATACCCACGGCAAAATTTCGGCTCAAATGCCAATCATTTTCTGCCGCAATAGCTTTAAAAAACCCTGTAGGCATTTGCATTAATAGACCACAGCCATCACCTGTGCGTCCGTCCGCTGCAATACCACCACGATGCTTCATTCGATCGAGACCATGAATCGCAGTACGCACAATGCGGTGACTCGCGTCACCATCCATTTGTGCAATTAAACCAAATCCGCAATTGTCACGCTCAAAACTGGGATGATACAAGCTCATACAAAAACCCCCTAAACCTCTACTAGAATACGACTCGGGGTAAATTCAAAGAATATCCATAGATATGCACCCGAACCATTCAAAATAAACTGAGATTGAATAAAGGTCAAACCAAAAAAATGCAACAAACTGAAATCTAAATACTCATAAAACGTAATACGCTACCAACCTTACGTTAACGTAAACTGTGATATATCACCTATAACCTTATGAATAAAAAGAATTTTAGAAAATGATAAAATAATCAGCTACTTTTTTGCAACAACAACAAAGAAGTGTTTTTGAAACAAAAATAGTGAATTTTATTTCAAACACAGTTTTTGAGTAAAAAATTATTCTAAATGACTAAATATTCATATCGAGTGTTTTGTAAGTTGATTAAATGGTGTTAACTGTTTTTAGCGTTAGCGCACAAGTTTACTGCCAGCGCCAATAGATAAACTATTTTATTGATTTAGCACCAAGACAGGTGTGTATCGGTTGACTAAACTGGCGAACTTTAAAGTAATGTTGAGAGTAAATTTTGGGTTTAGATGACTACGTTAATACATTTGGTTTACATTGCAAGCAACGTTATGGCCAACGCATAAAAAAATTAACTATAGATGCCCAATTTACTTGTCCTAATCGAGATGGCACCTTAGGCGTAGGCGGTTGTACTTTTTGTAATGTGGCTTCATTTAGCGGAGAACAAGACAGTGCTCAACCCATTGCAGTGCAATTATCCGAAGGAAAAATACGTGCCCAGTCAGCCAAAAAAAGTGTGCTTCCCACTGAAGTAGCCCCAGCGTCGACAGCAAAATATATTGCTTATTTTCAGGCCTATACCAGCACTTACGATGAGTACAAAGTACTCAAGCAAAAATATGATCAAGCCGTTGAAGATACCGATATTGTCGGGCTTCATATTGGTACTCGTCCTGACTGTGTGCCTAATGAAGTACTTGATTTATTGGTTGAGTATCAACAACGAGGCATCGAGGTGTGGCTGGAGCTTGGTTTACAAACGGCCAATAATCAGACCTTAAAGCGGATTAATCGTGGCCATCAATTATGCCAATACCGTCAAACCGTTAAAAAGGCTCGTGCTAGAGGGATTAAAGTGTGCACCCATCTGATACTAGGCCTCCCAGGAGAAACTTCCGTGGACTACTTTAATAGCTTACAAACCGTATTAGGGATAGGTGTTGATGGGCTAAAACTGCACCCACTACATATTGTAGAAGGCAGTATTATGGCAAAACAATGGCGTTATAATCCCATGCCATTGATCGGTCTGGACGAGTATGCTTCAGAGGTCGCAAAACTGATCCGTCACACCCCAAAAGACATTATCTTCCATCGCGTGACCGCTTATGCAAAAAAACCAATGTTGCTTGCGCCTGATTGGTGTGCTTTTCGTTGGGATGGTCTTGTTGCGATTGTTAATGAGTTACGAGACTTTGGCGGCCAAGGTAGCGCTTTAATGTGTAGCCAAAGTAAAACGGTTTAGTGTTAGAGATATCGATAGATTGGTCGTGAGTCAGCTGAATACGATCAAAATAAAGGTCGGTTTTTATGACGTAATACAAGGGTGGTAACGATTATTTACTCATTATTGAATAAAACATTACCAATATGAGGTATTTTTAAACATTGGTAATACCAGTTGATCAGTTGTGTTAGTAAAATGTAATATTTATAATTAAATCGCAGCTAAATATTGGCAAGCCTTGCATAGGGTATTTTACTCGGTATCATATTTAAAATTCTAGAAAGTTATATTATTGATAGAGGTGCCTTTATGGCCACAACGCAGTTAGACTCAATATTGGATCTCAATACGCTTGAGCAATATATCAGTGCCATTGGTGCTGGAACGTTATTGAAAAGCGTAGTGTTATTCGAGCAGCTAATGCCTGAATATGTCAGTAGCCTAGTGAAAGCTGGCGATGCAAATGATAAAGATACGTTATGTGCAGAAGCCCATAAATTTAAAGGCGCTGCGGGATCTGTTGGCCTTAAACGCATTCAGCAATTCTCACAGTTATTACAGCACGGTGAAGAAACCCAATGGGACACTGAGCATAAAGTATGGCTTGCTGTAATTGTTGACCACGCCGCTGAAGATTTACAGCAATTGAAAGCCTATTTAGAAGCAAAAGCGTAATTGTCCGTCATGTAGGTAGCATAATGGATAGATATTAACCTCCATTAGTGCCTAAAAGCGCTTTTTTGAAATGCCTCTTATTAAAGATAATGCTATTCGGATAAGCACTATTGTTTATATCTAAGTGGATAGCGACTGGGTATGTAGAGCACTGAGCGTGGATA
>NZ_JBEOPP010000073.1:0-18567 GCF_040310185.1 Shewanella sp. T24-MNA-CIBAN-0130
AAACAAGCTATGAAATTAAACGACAAAAGCGGCCAACTTAATTGACGCGCATAGGACAAGCTAGTTGACGTCTAACAGTTAGCAGTATAAAAAGTGAAAATGACCACATATTTAATGAAATTAGCATTATAATGTACATAAAATTGAGGATTGTTTAACTTTTAATGAACTTTGTATCAACTATTAAAAGTCTCACTACTCACCGCTGGCATACAGTGGTATAACTAAATATATTTTCTCCATTCACTTCACTTAGGATAGTTGTAATGATCTTCTCTCAAGTCACGCTTGCTCCAGCAGACCCCATTTTAGGCTTAACGGATGCATTTAAAGCAGATGCTCGCCCTCACAAAGTCAACTTAGGGGTAGGTATTTATAAAGATGAAGCAGGGCAAACGCCTATATTATCTTCTGTAAAAAAAGCTGAAGCCATTTTACTTGAAACCGAAAAGACCAAGAATTATCTCGGTATTGAAGGTGTACAAGCTTACAATCAAGTTGTTCAAGATTTATTGTTTGGTCCTCAGAGTAATATTATTGCAAATAAACGTGCCGTTACAGCACAAGCACCCGGTGGTACAGGTTCATTACGGGTGGCTTCAGAATTTCTGGTCCGCAATACACGCTCAACAACAATTTGGGTCAGTAATCCTACTTGGGCTAATCATAAGAATATTTTTGAAACCGCAGGCTTAACGGTTAAAGAATACCGTTACTACAAGGCTGAAACTCATGACATGGATTTCGACGCCATGTTGGCTGATTTAGCGAATGCCAATGCGGGAGATGTGATATTACTTCATGGTTGCTGTCATAACCCAACCGGTATCGACTTATCGATTGAACAATGGAAGCAAGTCGCGAACATTTGTGTAGAAAAATCTTTGCTACCGTTATTTGATTTTGCTTACCAAGGGTTTGGTGCTGGTATTGAAGAAGACGCCCAAGGTCTGCGCGCTGTTGCTTCTGTGGTGCCAGAGCTATTAATTGCTAACTCATTTTCTAAAAACTTTGGTTTGTATAACGAACGTATTGGTGCTGTCACTATCGTTGCAGAAAATCAAGATGATGCTGTTAGAAGCTTTAGCCAAATCAAAAAAAATATTCGTGCCAATTACTCTAATCCTCCGGCACACGGTGGGTTGATTGTTAGCACTATTTTATCTGATAAGGCACTGCGCCAAGAATGGGAAGCCGAGCTGACTCTAATGCGTGAACGTATTGCAGACATGCGCAGCTTATTTGTTGAAAGTCTCAAAGCTGAAGGCGTAAAACAGGATTTTAGTTTTATCTCGCGTCAAAATGGCATGTTCAGTTTTTCAGGTTTAAATAAAAGCCAAGTTGCCCGTTTAAAAGATGAATTCGCTATTTATATTGTCGGTTCTGGTCGTATTAGCGTTGCAGGTTTAACGAAAAACAATATGCCCGCTGTGTGTAAAGCGATTGCACAAGTGATTTAACATTAGTGACAGATTAAAAAAGGCTGCACTATGCAGCCTTTTCTATTATCTGTGCACCATAATCTTGTTGTCATTGGTGAATGCGAGTTCGAGTCGGTTATTCGAATTAGATATCGATTCAAATCCAGTTTGACCCCATAGCAATACTTAGCAGGATCATTCTCTAGTCAATACTCTATTTTGGCAGCACTAACAGATACATTCTATGCAGTAGCTGAAAGTATTTTAGTCAAATCAATGGCTTTACTATTTGATTGGTATGATCCACACACTTGGCTAATGGCCTCAGCTAACGCTAGTTTATCGTGTAAACCAGGATGATGCTGGCTTACTAACGGAAAATGATTAAAACGAACCCCATTCACTTCGGAGCAAGCGAGCTCAATCTTATTGCCATGCTGAATAACATCGGCGATGACTTCCTTGCCTATAAGCTGGTTGAACCAAGCAATTTTATCTTCGATGCTAAAGGTGCTTGCTGGTGAATATTCGGGCGTTAAATTATCCACTAAAATAACATGCGCTTGAGAGTCTCGAATACTCTTGGTTAGCTGAGGGATCAATAACGGTGGCAGTATACTGGTTAAAAAACTGCCAGGGCCGATGATAATTAAATCGGCTTCAGCGAGTGCATAGCACGCCTCTGATGTTGCTTCGACTTCAGGCTCTAATGATAATGCAATCGGCGCTTCTTTCATGCCGTCGACATTAAGTTCGCCAAAGACTTTGTTGCCACAATGCGTAAGTGCAACAAGATGAGTTGAAGCTTCAGACATCGGAATAATTTGCGTCTCAATTTTAAGTAAGCCACGAATTAAATTTACCGCTTCAAGCGGTCTTACACAAAGTTGATCGAGTGCGTGTAAAACCAGATTACCTAAATTATGCCCAGAAAGTTCATTATCACCCGTGAAACGATGATCGAATAACATCGAACCTAACGATGGCCTTAGGGCCAGATGGGAAAGACAATTACGTAAATCTCCCCACGCTATAGTTTGTTGATCCTGCCTCAGCCGACCGGTAGATCCACCATTATCAGTGGTTGCAACAATCCCTGTTAATCTTGGGCCTAAAAAAGATAAAGCGGCAAGAATACGGCCTAATCCATGCCCGCCACCTATGGCTACCACATGATGATAATTATTGAGTTTTTGATCCAACATAATCTGTTCTCAAGTCCTTGAGTTGTTGAATAAGACGATATGCAGTCGATAAAGACTGCCCAGTTATCACGTTCAATCAATGTTAACTGTATATGGTCATTAAAGTGTAATTATTTTTCCGTTTTGCTGCCTATATTGGTCACAATCGGGACCCAAAGCCGATAAGCACCCCATCCACAAAAGCGCTTTACTGTATCCTATCGGTCATTAAGGTTATAATTAACGAGATTAGTAAGTTGAAAATGAATTTTTGATAAGGCAGGTACTATTGAAGATAGGCAATATAGGTAAAGTAACATTTGCATTAGGCTTAGCCGTTGTTGCATTGTTGGCGATAAGACTCTTTATCATTCCTAATACGACTCAAGAATCAGTCACATCTGGAACTCATCAACTTAATGAAGTTGATCTAGGTGAAGTACCGTTGTTTGCTGAAATAGATGATGTAGTCACTAAAAAGCAAACGTTCTTTGATTACTTGCGGCCTTCGGTTGAAGCTCAAAATCAAATTATTATTCACGACCGTCAATTCATATTGGCTGTTATTGATAAAATCGATAATGATTTAGGCTTAAGTGGATCTGATAATGAGAGGTTGAATTCAATTCTTGAATATTATCAATATGATGTTAAATCATTTACGCGCAATACCTTAACGCCCTTATTAAAGCGCGTCGATATCATTCCAGTTGATATGGTGTTAGTACAAGCTGCCAACGAAAGCGGTTGGGGCAGTTCACGTTTTGCAATCGACGGGTTTAATTTTTTTGGCCAGTGGTGTTTTACCGAGGGCTGTGGTTTAGTGCCATTAGCGAGGGCGGACGGCAAAAGCCATGAGGTGGCTGTATTTGATTCACCCAAAGAGTCAATTATTGCCTACATGATTAATTTAAACACTAATTCTGCGTATCGTTTATTTCGTTCTATTCGCGCTGATTTACGGGCGCAAAAAATTAAGCTGACCGCCGAGAAATTGGTTTATGGCTTAATTAATTATTCAGAACGAAAGGACGAGTACATTGATGATCTACTCGACATGCTTAAACACAATAAGCCATATTTACAAGGGAACAAAGCTAATGCTTAATCGCACGCTAGTGATCGGATTTATTTTTATATCGTCTATTTTTATGGTTAGTAGCAGTGTTGCTGAAACTGTTTCATTAGAGTACAAAGGCTTTTACGATCGATTAAAGCAAGTGAATAAGCAAAACTATCCATTGGTTGAGGTAGCCTTTAGTGTACCGATCACATCAGATTGCACCATAGTGTCAGGTAGTATCACTACCGAAAAAGAGCAGTTCCCACTACCGTATAATGCGCAACAGCGCTTATTTATTCCCTACGATCCGCAGTTGAAATCTGACCGAGGTTTGGTCAATATCAATGTGACCGGTGATGCAGAACAATGTGCCATTGCCATGCAGGTTCGCGCTAAAGAAACCAAGCTAAATTTCACTCAAACGGAACTGTTAGCACTAACCGGCGATATGAATAAGCTGCTTGATGGATTACAAGGTTTTCCGATGAAGTATTTTCGTAAACCGATTAGTGGACTGACATTTGAGTTTGCCAACCAACACAATAACGGCACTATCATTATGGCAACCATTGACGGTGTAGAATCGACAGTGGATCAGAAATACACACTGACACAGGCCAAAATCAATCAACTGCAACATCTTTCATTTAATCAGCAACCCACTGTCGTCAGTCCATTCGTCATGAAATAATGTCGGACTGTCATTCGAGCTAGATAAGTTCTACTCGAATAATTAGGCTAAACGTTTTTGTAAAACCAATTGATGTAATAATAAAGGCGTTGATATCAACGCCTTTAGTTTATCTGTTAACAGGTGAATGCCATTATTATGGCGTAAACGTCGCGACTACATCGATTCGATTACTGATATCTAAATCAATATGACCATTATTACTGATATCAACAAAATCAAAAGCAGGTAAATCTGCATCAGCAATATCACCCGTGTTCACAACATCTGAATTTCGTTGCAATGAAACAAAATCAAACTGCTCGCGGTCAACACCTTGCGATGGTGCGGTATTTTGCATTGCGGTAAAAATAGTTTCAATGCGACCAGGATATTGTTTATCCCAAAGCTGTAACATATCTTTAATCGCACCTCGTTTTAAATTTTCTTGCGAGCCACATAAGTTGCAAGGAATGATAGGAAACGATTTCAATGTCGAATATTCTTCAATGTCTTTTTCACGGCAATAGGCCAACGGACGAATAACCATATTGGCACCGTCATCAGATAACAGTTTAGGTGGCATAGATTTTTGTTTGCCGGCATAAAACATATTTAAAAATAAGGTTTCAATAATGTCGTCACGGTGATGACCTAGTGCAATTTTTGTTGCCCCTATGTGTTGGGCGAAACCATAAAGCGTACCACGACGCAAACGAGAACACAGTGAACATGTCGTTTTGCCTTCAGGTATCTTTTCTTTGACAATAGAATAGGTATCTTTTTCAAGAATATGGTAAGCGACACCTAACTCATCTAAGTATGCTGGCAACACATGTTCAGGAAAGCCAGGTTGTTTTTGATCTAAGTTAACAGCGACAATTTCAAATTTAATTGGCGCGCGTCGTTGAAGATTTAATAAAATATCCAGCATAGTGTAGCTGTCTTTGCCACCGGAAAGGCAACACATAACGCGATCACCATCTTCGATCATATTATAATCCGCAATCGCTGAACCGACTTCATGTCGTAAACGTTTTTGCAGCTTATTTATACGAGTTATATAATTTTCAGAGATTGTATCAACTTCAGACATAAAAATGCGCCCAGTAACTAAGTGTTTCAGGGCGCGTATTATTCCAGCATTCGAGGTCAGGGTAAAGAAGTTAACCTCTTCTAATGGAGACTAATCTTCTAAAGGTGATTTATATCCATCAGGTTTAATCGCCAACAAATCACAATTAATACTGTCGATGACATGTTCAGCCGTATTACCAATTAATGTAGCAGAAAAACCTGTGCGGCCAACTGTACCAAGTACAACTAATTCAGCATCTAATTTGGTCGAGATTTCAGGAATAACATCTTCAGGTAATCCTTCTTCAACATGGCAGTTTTCTAATGGAATATTATAAGCTTGAGCTAAATACTGTACTCGTTGCTCATGCTGCATCCGCACAGTATTGTTATACACACTGGCATCAAAGTCGGGGAGTTCGATAGCGAGATTTACTGGCGTACCAGGATACCCATTAACTAAGTGCACACTTGCAGAGAATTTTTTGGCTAAATCGAGAGCGTGATTAATGATTTTACCGTTAAGAGTTTGATGATCTTCATCTTCGGTAGCAACGTTGACCGCACAGACAATTTTGCCTGCAACTGGCCAATCATGTTCTTTGACTAACAACACCGGGACAGGAGACTTACGCATTAAATGCCAATCTGTAGGGGTAAAAATGACCGCTTTTAATTTATGATGTTCATGTGTGCTTTTAACAATCAAATCATAATGACCTTTTATCGCATGATTTATTACACTTTCGAAAGGGCGGTTATGCCAAACAACTTCAGTATTAATATTAATATTATGCTTATCAAAACCACTAATGGCGTTTTCTAACCAGGCAACACGCTGATCGATGACACCTTGTCGCATAGCTTCACGTTCTTGGCTAGATAAAATAGAGGTCATTTCATATGAGAAATCAAAAATAGATAAAAATGCAGTTATCTCTGCCTGACTTTTTGACGCTAACTCAACAGCACGTGCCAATGCGGGTTGATGATCCGTTGTAGGATTAATCACCACTAATATCTTTTTATAATCCTTCATATAACCTCCAAGCTGTTATGTTTTTATTGATATTATCTATTGATAGTATTACCGTTTACTAATATTTAAACATTGAGATAGATCATACTAATTTAATTTAAGTGGCGATGCGAGCATTTCCAGCAAGGCTACTTAACGCGGAATGATCAATAATAGAAATGTACTTACCTTTGACTTCAATTAAGCCTGACTTTTGGAACCGGCCCAATAAACGGCTAATCGTTTCAACCGTTAACCCCAAATAATTACCGATATCACCGCGAGTCATCGAAAGTCTAAATTCATGGGGCGAGAACCCCCGTTTACCGAAGCGATTAGCAAGATTATTGATAAATGCGGCCAAACGTTCTTCGGCATTTTTCTTGGAAAGCAGGAGGATCATTTCTTGATCACTCATAATTTCATTACTCATCAATCGCATAATTTGCTGGCGCAGTTTAGGCATAGATCCAGATAAATCATCTAAGGTATCGTAGGGGATTTCACAGACCATTGAGGTTTCTAAGGCTTGGGCAAAACTCTGGTGACGTTGGGCATGAATACCATCAAAACCAATGACGTCACCCGCAAGATGAAAACCAGTAATTTGTTCATCACCTTGTTCTGTAATGGTATAGCTTTTAATCGTACCGGAACGGATCGCATACAATGACTTAAGTACGTCACCGGATTTGAAGATAAGATCACCTTTTTGAATGGGTTTTTTACGTTCAATAATATTATCGAGTTTATCAAGCTCTTCATTATTTAACGTAAAGGGTATACACAGGGCTTCCATACTGCAATCGTGGCAATGAATGGCGCAACCGCTAGTAGATGGACGAGTTTTAATGAAATCTGAAGGCATACCCATTCTCAATTTATGAAGACATCACCATGTTATACCATTCCGCATTAATAAGGTACTCCTCAACATGAGAGTTGCACTTGCTAAATGAAGTGAATGGACGGTGTAATAGTTACACGTTTACGGTTAAGCAAAAGTCCAATATAACTTACCTCTTTTGAACGCTCCTTAGACGCTAGTGCATATTGTAACAACTTAGTGAATAAATGCTTTAAATATTTAACATTTTGCTAATACCTATTGATTATAAAGGGTATTTATAGCTTAACGACAATATGTAACTCAGTTATCGTTACCAACTAGTTTAGTTGATTAAAAGCAATATAAAGAGTCTGCAATCCAAATAATACTAATAAGCCGCCGCTGAATAATCTCACTGCACGTTTTTGTACCCATTGAGCCAAGGTTTTTGCCGCTAATCCTGCAGCAAATAAAGCAGGTAGCGTACCCAAACCAAAAGCCAACATAATCAAGCCGCCTTGTAATGCGCTACCTGACGCGACGGACCAAGTTAACGTACTGTACACCAGACCGCAAGGTAACCAGCCCCAAACCATGCCGGCTAGCACTGCTTGCATTGGATGAGTAATCGGCATTATTTTACGTGTAAGCGGCTGTATATAACGCCAAAGGAGTTTACCTACTTTTTCAATGTGCACAATACCAAACCATATCTGAGCGATATACAGCCCAGTGAGTATCATCATGGTCCCAGCGATAATGCGCAGAACAATTAAATAGTTATCGGCATCGAATAAATGGCCTAAAGCAGACACGCTACCACCGACGATGGCTCCTGCAACGGTATAGCTAAAAATTCGGCCCAGATTATAACTAAATAGAAACGTTAGTTGTGTCGCTAAGCGGTTCTGGCCATGGGTGGGTATATTTGCAGAAAAAGCCCCAATCAACCCGCCACACATTCCAAAGCAATGGGCTGCGCCCATTAAACCAACAATAAACGCGCCACCGAGGTTATATTCAATCACGGTTTTGACTCTGGTTTATCATCGAGAGTATCCGAACCAACGAGTTCAGCACTGGTAGAATTGGTAGGATGACTATTAGTGCTGTCGTTAACGTTAGTATTGGCTTTTATATCGTCTTCATCAAATAAAATGGATACACTTTGTCTATCTAAATCATCAAATTGCTCAGACTTTACCGCCCAAAAGAAGATAGACACTGCAATTAATACAAATAGCATCGCAATGGGGATTAAGACGTAAATGATACTCATAATTTTATCCTAAGAAGCCGTAAACTGTTGCTCACCACGATCAGTGAACTCACGGACATGCCAATAGCTGCAATATATGGGGCAACATGCCCAGTCACTGCTAATGGCAAAATTACCATGTTATAAGCAAAAGCCCATAACAAATTTTGATGAATAATTCGCTGTGCTTGCTTAGCAACATAAATGGCATCATTAAAGCGTGATAAGTGATCGCCCAGTAAAATTAAGTCGGCACTGTTTTTGGCTATAGCGCTACCGCTGCCCATAGCTACCGACAAATTTGCTCCGGCTAATACTGGCGCGTCATTAATACCGTCGCCAAACATGGCCACATTGGCTTTTTGTTGTAATCGATTAACTAATGCTAACTTACCTTGAGGTGATAAACCTGAATGCACATCTGAAATACCTATTTTGTTTGCTAAAAACTCAACATGACCCGAACTATCACCACTGGCTATACTCAGTTTTATATTGGCCGCTTTTAACGCATTGACAGTTGCTAAACTGTCGATACGTAACTGGTCTAGCATCTCAATTTTTGCAACCAATTTATTATCGATAGACAGAAAAATCCACTGACTTTCTAATGCTTGTGGCGACACTTGATTGCAGTCTGGGGTAACAAATTGTGCCGTTCCAATACAGACTTGTTGTTGATTAATACAGGCTCGAATACCTAATCCAATATGATGGTCAACATGTTCAACAATGTGCTTGTTATCATAAAAGGGCTTAAATGCTAACGCGATAGGATGTAAAGAACCTTGTTCGGTGGCTGCCGCTAACGATAACACTTGCTCTGATGAATATTGTCCAAAGGTTTGCACTTCACCAATGGATAAATAGCCGCATGTTAAGGTTCCGGTCTTATCAAACACCACATGATCGATTTTAGTGAGTTTTTCAAAAATCCCAGTCTTTCTCGGAATAACACCCAACTTAGTAAAAATAGCCGTGGCGCAAGTCACTGCTGTCGGCGTAGCAAGGGCGAGGGCGCAGGGACACGTCGCCACTAATACCGACAAGGTAATCCAAAAGGCATCATCGGGAGAAATCGATAACCAAACCAAATAGGTTATTGCTGCTATCGATAATATTGATGCGGAAAAGTAACGCGCTAAACGGTCGGCCACTAAAGCGATGGCCGGTTTGTTGTTTGACGCAAGCTCTTGCAGGCGAATAATTTCAGCTACCAGTTGATCTTGTCCTAGCGCAGTGACGCGAACTTGAAGAGGTTGTTCGATATTAATCGTTCCCGCATAAACTTTATCAGCAAGGTGTTTGCTTATTGGCATTTGTTCACCGGTAAGCATGGCCTCATTGACACTTGATTGCCCTAAAACCACCTCGGCGTCTGCCGCAATGACTTCACCCGGTTTTACCAAGATAATATCGCCAATGATTAATTGTTTAGCGGCAATTTCAGTGGCATCACCATTACGCAGTAAATGCGCAGTGAGCGGCACAAGCTTATGAAGATTACTTGAACTGACCGATGCTTTTTGCCGAGCGGATTGTTCAAAATAACGGCCCAGCAATAAGAAAAAGGTAAACATAGACACAGATTCAAAATACACTTCGCCATTGCCCTGAATCGTCGCCACACAACTGGCAACATAAGCGCCTAAAATAGCGATAGAGACCGATACATCCATATTAAGCTTGCCACTTAATAGGCTGCGAAGTGCACTGAAATAAAACGGTTGCGCAGAATACAGCACCACAGGTGCGGCAAACATTAAACTGACCCAACGAAAATAATCACGGAACTCAACATCTAAGCCGGTGAAATATCCCGTGTATAAGGCGAGGGCAAACATCATCACCTGCATGGTGGCAAACCCTGCGAGCCCTAGACGGAGTAAGAATTTACGGCTGTCCACTTTTGATTGTTTTTCTTGTTCATCAACCTGATAAGGTGCAGCTTGGTAGCCAACTTTACTGATGATCTGCAGAATTTCGCTGAGTTGAATAATATGACTGTCCCAACTGACTAACGCCCGTTGAGTCGTAGAATTGACTAACACATTAGTAATACCGGCAACGGGCTTAAGTTTGTGTTCAATTAGCCACGCACAAGCTGCGCAAGTAATACCGTCAATTGACAGGGATGTTGAATCAATAGCGCCTTGCTTATGGACAAAATCTTGCTGTACTTCAGGTAAATCATAAGCACTATATTGGGATAATTGTTCAGGCACCAGTGCTGTTTGACGCTGACCTGGTTCACTTCTAAATTGATAATAGCTGCTTAAGCCTGCATCCATAATGGCTTGCGAAACCGCTTGGCAACCAGGGCAACACATAGGTTGTTGTTGCCCTTGAATTAATGTGGTGTATTGTTCACCTGTGGTGACAGGCTCATTACAATGAAAACAAGATGTCATCTCTTTATATCAACTTCATTAAACATATAATCATTCAAATACGTAGTGGGTGTGGTATTAATTTAGCCAATATTCAACATCATCTTTAATATCAATGCGTTGTTGTATACGCCATTTACCATCAAATCCTTCTATACGCACTTCCCATGGGCCTGTGATCGCATCTGATAACGGTATGTGATAAACGTAATTAGCATCGGCTGTGGCGTTTAAATTGAAATCATTTTCTTCTATCGTAGGATGATAAAACCGCACTTTGAGCGCGGCGCGGTATTGCGGACCGCCGTGTTGAGTGATTTGTAATTCTTTATCCGCGACCGTAACCAAAAACTTCATCCCAATTTGTTGGGCGTATTTTATCTTACGCAAATCCATGTTTATGGCTTTGCCTTTTTTATAATAATCTTCGGCAACCAGAGAGTCAGAATTATCCAAAGCAATCTTTAAGGTCGTTAAACTAGCAATAACCGCACACATAGGTAACACGATTAAAAACCAAGGCCAAAATTGCTTATACCAAGGGAGTTCTGTAGACATGATACATCCTAAAATGGTGGAAATGATTCTGGGGTATTTTACCCCGTAATGGCTTAATAATCACTTAAAAAAAAGGCCTCGATTATGTCGAGGCCTTGTTGTTACTTATATGTAACTATTTGTTTGATAGACTATAAACATAAGCAGTAATGACATGGACTTTCTCTTCACCAAGAATGTCTTTCCATGCTGGCATAACACCTGCACGGCCATTAATGATAGATTCAGCAATCACACCACGGCTGCCGCCGTATAACCAAATATTATCAGTCAGATTAGGTGAACCCATGAACTTGTTGCCTTTTGCATCCATGCCATGGCATGCAAAACAACCTTTCATAAATGAACCTTGGCCTTGAGCTGCTAGCGCTTCATCATGTTCACGCCCAGACAGTTTTACCACGTATTCAGCTAGACCTTTAATCTCGCTGTCTTCGATAGGTAAACCACCTTTAGGCGGCATCATACCGTTACGACCGTTCATCAGAGTGGTCTTTATCGTGGCAAGTTCACCACCATATAACCAATCACCGTCGGTAAGGTTAGGGAAGCCCTTAGAACCGCGAGCGTCAGAACCATGGCACTGTGCACAGTTTTGTAAAAACAAACGACCGCCCACTTTTAATGCTTCAGGATCTTTCACTAACTCTTCTAACGGTGTCGCTAAATAAGCATCAAAAATCGGACCGTATTTTTCATCAGCATGAGCGACTTCGCGGTCATACTGAGATAAACGGTTTTCATCTTTTGCTGCTTCAAGGGCCGCAGCTGAGTCTGCTTTAAGTCCTTTATCAGTACCAATGCTTTGATTAGAACTTGTCCAACCAAACAGACCTTTATAGTTACCTAGGCCTGGATACAGAGCTAAATAGATCACACCGAATACGATGGTTAAATAGAACATATACGCCCACCACTTAGGTAGTGGGTTGTTCAGTTCTTCAATACCATCAAAACTGTGGCCCATTGATTCGCCTTCTTCTACACCGGTGTAATTTTTATTAACCACCTTAAGAAGAATAAAACAACCAGCAATGACCACAATCGTCAGTACAGTAATCCAAATGCTCCAGAAGTTACTCATAATCATGACTTCTGATCTCCCGAATCTTTTGACATCTTCGCAAGTTCATCTTCTGTGAATACTAAGTTAGCTGCTTCATCAAACTTTGACTTGCTGTGCTTACTGTATGCCCACAAAAAAATACCCACAAAGGTCACCATAACAACTATGGTCAAAATGCCTTGAAAAGTACCGTAATCCATAATTGCCTCCTATTTGAGTGCGTGACCCAAAGATTGCAAATAAGCGATTAGCGCCTGCATTTCAGTCTTACCTTCAACTGCTTTTTGAGCGCCAGCAACTTCTTCGTCAGTGTAAAGATCATTACCTTTATAACCGCCTTTATGCAGGTTACGTAGAATAGTCATCTTGTCACCAGTCAATACGCCGTCGAGCTTGTTTTCGGCTAACCAAGGAAAACCAGGCATATTCGACTGTGGCACAACGTCACGAGGGTTAAGTAAATGTACTTCATGCCACATATCACTGTAACGTCCACCTACACGTGCTAAATCGGGACCAGTACGCTTAGATCCCCATTGGAATGGGTGATCCCAGACAGACTCGCCAGCAACAGAATAGTGACCATAACGTTCTGTTTCAGCACGTAAAGGGCGGATCATTTGGCTGTGGCAGTTGTAACAACCTTCACGAACATAAATGTCACGACCTTCAATCTGTAACGCAGTATACGGAATTAGACCCTCAACTGGTTCAGTGGTGTCTTTTTGAAATATCAGCGGGGTAATCTGCACTAAACCACCAAAACTAATGGCGATGACCGTGAAGATAGCAAGCAGACCGACATTCTTTTCAATTAATTCATGATTAAATTTCATCGAATCTGCTCCTTAAGCTTCTGCAATAGCAGGTAATGAATCTTTAGACGCTCTAACGGTACGAATAACGTTATAGGCCATAATGAACATACCGGTTAAGAAGAAACAACCACCAATAAAGCGTACAAAATAGAATGGGTACGAGGCTTCTAAACTCTCAACGAAACTGTAAGTCAGTGTTCCATCAGCGTTGACTGCGCGCCACATCAGACCCTGCATAACGCCCGAAATCCACATACTAACGATATACAAGACAGTACCGATAGTGGCTAACCAGAAATGTACGTTAATGAGCTTCATGCTGTACATACGGCCGTGGCCAAATAACACTGGAATTAAGTGGTATAAAGAACCAATAGACACCATTGCCACCCAGCCTAGCGCGCCAGAGTGAACGTGACCAATAGTCCAGTCGGTATAATGAGATAGCGCATTGACCGTTTTAATTGCCATCATTGGGCCTTCGAAGGTAGACATACCGTAGAAAGACAATGAAACCACTAAGAAACGTAATACTGGGTCTGTACGAAGCTTATGCCACGCACCAGACAAGGTCATAATACCGTTAATCATACCGCCCCAAGATGGCGCAAATAAAATTAATGACATTACCATGCCTAATGACTGAGTCCAGTCAGGAAGGGCAGTGTAATGTAAGTGGTGAGGACCGGCCCAAATGTATAACGCGATCAATGCCCAAAAATGAACAATTGATAAACGGTAAGAATAAACTGGGCGACCAGCTTGCTTAGGCACGAAGTAATACATCATCCCCAAGAAACCAGCAGTAAGTAAGAAGCCTACCGCATTATGACCATACCACCACTGAACCATCGCATCGACTGCACCAGAGTACAGAGAGTAAGACTTAAATAAGCTTACGGGTACCGCCATTGAGTTGACAATGTGAAGTACTGCAACAGTAATGATAAAGGCACCAAAGAACCAGTTCGCCACATAAATGTGGGATGTCGTTCGTTTAGCGATTGTGCCGAAGAAAACAATTGCATAGCTAACCCAGATAATCGTAATTGCGATATCAATAGGCCATTCTAATTCTGCATACTCTTTACCTTGGGTAAACCCCATTGGTAGAGTGATTGCAGCTGCAATAATAACGGCTTGCCAACCCCAGAAGGTAAATGCGGCTAATTTAGGCGCAAATAGACGGACTTGACAAGTGCGTTGCACAACATAGTAGGATGTAGCGAAAAGAGCTGATGTTCCGAATGCGAAAATCACCGCATTGGTATGTAATGGTCGTAAACGACTATACGTTAACCAAGGTGTTTCGAAGTTCAGTTGTGGCCAGATTAACTGAGCCGCAATCAATACACCTACTGACATACCAACGATTCCCCACAAAACTGTGGTTAGTGCGAATTGGCGGACAATGGTGTAGTTGTAATCAGCGCCTGTAGACTGGGAATGGTTCATCATAATGCTTCCACGGCTTATTACTTATACTTTTAATATTAGTAAAGCGAGCTTTACCTGTTAGATTAACAACTGGTCATAAATTGAGCCATTTAAGACTGTTTTTAATGCCATTTGTCAAGGTGTTACCTCATGACGTCTCTTTCTATCACGAAGCGGAGTAATGATACTTGAGCTACGTCAAAAAAGATACTTCACAACCGGAATCAAAATTGATCTAGATCAATCTATGAAAGATAATGTTACTAACTCAACCATGAAGGTTAAAAAAACATGCATAAATTTATCCAAATTATCATTTTCAATTTTTTCTTAATGTTTTTAATAGCCTGTGACAGACCACAAACGCAAGAACAACAAGATTTACCAATTGATGAAACGTTATGTGAATTTTCAGAGGGAGAATGTTACCAAGAAGTAGCAGGCTTGCAAGTCGGTTTACTGATCGACCCCGTCGATACTCCCAGTGAAAAACCATTAATAGTTACGTTAAAGAGTAGTCAAGCGATCACTAATGTTTCTATGAGAATAGAAGGGCGCGATATGTTCATGGGTGTCATACCTGTTACATTGTCCGAAATACAGAACAATTCCTATCAAGGTTCATTGATTTTTGGTTCCTGTAGCAGTAATTATATGGTCTGGACAGTGATGGTATCCTTTGACTACCAACAACAACCACGCACATTAATGTATGACTTTTTAGCGGATAACGATAAATAATTATTGCTTAGTCAAGGTTATCAAATACCAACAATGATGCATTACAGGCTAGGGCACAGGTTATAGGGAATCAATATTTGCATACCTATAGCCTTAAATATCCAAGCCGGTCCACCATATGCAGAGTGTTTTCTATCAAATCATCATAAACCGAAGCTAAATAGCACTCCAAGTGTAAACAATGTCTTACTGCACAAACTCATGTAGGGCATCAAACAGCCGGTTCATTTCCTTATAAATCATGATCCATAACACAGAAGCGGTGTTCTTCACTAATAACTAATTGATAATCATTCTCATTAATGTATTATCAAGTAACACCACTTAATTGAATGAAATGAATAGGGCATAGCTAAAAGAGAAGAGGGTTGGGTATCAATGCAAGTCATCCATCCGCTGCGAGTATAGCGATAAATGTCAATCTACATGGGGAAAAAGGAGCACACATGAACAGAGTCAATGTGTCTATCGATACAGAAAAAGTTGCCCAGTTAATCAAAGCAGGTCATTTATGCGCTGCAGAATTACAGTGCTTAGACCGAACCAGTAAACAAACTATTTGGCAATTATGCCTGTGGAGCTGTCAAAAACGGTTTACTTGTCATAATAATCAATGCCAACAACCGTCGTGTAAGCCATCAAACGCGATTGAGCATTGTATGCAGCAGTTAATCACAGACGAAGATATTGCAGAGTCCACATATTCGTATATTGAAAACTCGTATCCAAAAATGACCACGATTGATGCCGATAAATAACATTATCGGCATCAGCCAAAAAATAGTACAATAAGGCAATATAATCAATAACCTATATTTGTTCATATGGCCAATAAACTACTTGAAGAACTGCCACCGGTATTGCCACTATTTGACGCTGCAGAATTTGTATTACAAGGTAATGCCTACATAAACCAATACATTACCAAAATATCTATTAATAAAGTGGCTGATGCTGGGCTCATTATTGAGCACTGTGCGGATTGGTTGTTTGAACAAAAGCACTCTGAAAACAACTACAAAGCCTACCGCAGCGAATTAACCACGTATCTGCATTGGTGTTTTGACGTCGTCGCATTATCGCCAATCGCGGTGACGCGCAAAGACATTGCCAAGTACGTCGATTACTGCCAATCGCCACCACAGGCACTTATAGGTTACTTCAATGTGGCACAATTCAAACTCGACAAAGCCACTGGTGAGCGAGCGCCAAACTCACAATGGCGGCCATTTGTTGGTAAAAAACAACTCGGGAAATGTCTGCCATATCAACTAAGTGATAATGCACTCAAGACTAAAATTGCCATATTATCATCATTTTATGGGTACTTAATTAGTGAAGAATACACCGAGCGTAACCCAGCGCAATTATGGTTAAAGCACAGTCGATTTGCCATAACGCGTAAGTTCACCATCAATGAAGACAACAACCATCATGCATTCACCGAGTTGCAATGGTCCTATGTTATCAGTACTGTCAGCCAACTAGCCAAGGCCCAGCCAGAGCAACATCAGCGCAGTTTGTTGCTAATAACACTAATATATAGCTGCTATTTACGCATATCAGAAATCAGTGCTCGTGCAGGTTATGCACCTATAATGAGCCAATTCAGACAAGATCCACATTCTGGCATCTGGTATTTCCACGTACCATTTTCTAAAAGCGGTAAAGCCCGAAATATTGCCATTTCAAAAGTATTACTCGCTGGATTAGTGGATTATCGACGTTTTCTGCACCTCAGTGATTTACCCAGCATCAACGATCAACATCCTATATTCGTGCGCCACAAAGCCGCAGCTCATGGACGAGAATCAGGCGTCATCAACGCCAATCTTGGTATTAGACAAATACGCGACGAAATAGACAAGCTGATTACCTTAGCCGCAGATAATGCAGCCAAAGATGGCTTCGAACATGACAGTCAACTGATGCGAACACTCAGTGCTCATAATATTCGCCATACCGGGATCACGCACGATATCAATATCAACCGTCGACCATTATCACATGTCCAGGCCGACGCCGGCCATGAGAGCATCGACACCACATCACAGTATTTGCACACCACACAAACTGAACGACACCAAAGTGCATTCAACAAACCATTAAGTCATCTTGCTGAGATTGAATAATCGACTGGCATTACTAGACAAAACCAAAAGCATGCAATCTCAGCACGATACTAAATAGCCAATTTGGTTAAAATAAACGCTTAAGGCCGTATATAAACATTTTACGGTTTAATGCAATGATGATGACCAAGCCTCAAATGCGCAGTCTCGAACAGCGTATTTAACAAAGGCACATGTATGCGTACAATGTATATTATGTTAAATAGGGTATTTGTGTATTGTTAATGAATACCTGTGTGTGACCTTTGCCACTCAGATCGAGATTTACCGGCACGTTGAGATTTTTTATAAGCTACTGACATAACTACCTATGCTCTATTTGGGATAACTGATTGCGGATTATCTTAAGAATTATTCTGTGGAAATGTTTTAAGTTATTGATTTAGTTGTCATAGTTAATTATTGATTGGCCATTAGCCAAGTGCAATCCAAGAGTTGTTCATGAACTAGTTATATTCAAGGGGTTTAAAGGCGCTAGATAATGTTTGAATTGCAGTCACCATCTCAAAGGCATGCACACAACCTCTCAAGATGTGTAATTCTCTATATTGCTCAAGTGGCATATGTCAGAGTGTTAACATTAACGTTGAGCAAGTCAGTGAACGTTGAATTTTTTAGGCGACACTAAGTGAAATCGGAACGACTTAACAAGGTCAATGGACTCATAATGTAAACTGAAGCACTTACATTCAAACTATTTCATTTAACATTCTATGTTTACGAGGTTTCGTGCATTTTATTTTGTATAGGCAAAGCGTATTTTGATAATTGTTGGATGAGATGAAATTTTCGTAAGCATCAATAAAATCTCTTACTTTTCCTTCATAGCGGTGTTTTTCAAGGTAGTTGGCACTCTTTACTTAAATTTTAAGCTGCATTTCTTGTTTCTGTTTCAGACTTCTTAT
>NZ_JBEOPP010000074.1:0-18048 GCF_040310185.1 Shewanella sp. T24-MNA-CIBAN-0130
TCCCGTCCACTCCGCCAATTACATCTAAGCCTCGTCATATGACGAGGCTTTTTTGTATCTGAAATTTGGTGAAATACAAGTCATAGAGCGATCATTATCGATCATCTATAGTCTCGACGACATTTTGTCTGCGTGAACTTCGCTGTTCAATTGAGCCAACAATATTTCCTCTATTATTGGACATTCACTCCCATCATTGACGAATTTAGTGGCTGATCACACTAAAACTGCCTGTCTGGTGCGCCGAAAGCATACGGGGTTATTCTCATTACTATCAGCTCCCACTTTGCCTCGTACAACGGATCCTCAACATATAAAAATACTAACCTTGCAGACCAATAATATCTATAGATTGCACTATTATCATTCACTTAGGGGATTGTAAGTCACAACAGAATCTGTGTTTTTGTCTCTATTCGCTCAAATCTGCTCTAGAGTATTTGTGTGATCTCATTTAATTATTTTGAGCAATTTCTGTTGAATTGTTGTAATTCATTCATCTACTTATGATCTAATTTTCTATAATTCGGTCTATTTTCTTGCCATTCACATATTGGTCACCTAAGTTAGTGCCAATTGGATGTGATAAGGAATAATGATGAAGTTAGAAATGATTTGCACAGGCGAAGAAGTGTTATCAGGCCAGATAGTAGATACCAATGCTGCTTGGGTTGCTAATACCATGATGGAAATGGGTATTGAAATGCAGCACAGAGTGACAGTTGGCGATCGTTTAGCTGATCTTGTTGCCGTATTCCAAGAGCGTAGCAAGCATGCTGATGTGATCATTGTTAATGGTGGTTTGGGGCCTACCAGCGACGATATGTCAGCATTAGCGATGGCTAAGGCTAAGGGCGAAGATCTTGTCGAGAATGTGCAATGGCGTGAACATTTAGAAGACTGGTTTACCCGTAATAATCGAGTGATGGCCAAAAGCAATTTAAAGCAAGCTTGGTTACCGGCCTCGGCGATTATGGTCGATAACCCCGTTGGCACTGCTTGCGGCTTTAGGGTTAAATTGAATAATGCGTGGTTATTCTTTACCCCAGGTGTGCCATTTGAGCTAAAACACATGATTACTGAGCAGTTTATTCCCTTTATCACCAAAGAGTATGGGGTCGCTGAAAAATCGGCTCTAGAAAAGTTACTTACGATTGGTCATGGTGAGTCATCATTGGCAGACACTTTATCGGAACTTACATTACCCGCGGGTATCGAGTTAGGGTATCGTTCTTCAATGCCGCACATTGAAATTAAGATATTTGCCCGTGGTGAGAAGGCTATGCGCTATTTGGATGATGTCACTAAACAGGTAAAAACTCTGTTAGGAAGTGCCGTTGTTGCGGAGAATCGTCCTACATTAGCAGCCGAAATTCATCATCGTTTATTTCAGTCAGGCTTGAGCTTAAGTGTGGCAGAGTCTTGTACTGGCGGAATGATCACCAGTCAGTTGATTGACTTTGCTGGCAGCTCTTCTTATTTACACCATGGATTAGTAACTTACAGTAATGAGTCTAAAGTGAAGGTATTGGGTGTTAATCCACAGATACTAGACGATCATGGTGCGGTTTCCATTCCTACTGTTGAAGCTATGGCGCAAGGTGTAAGAGGTATTTTAGACAGTGACTTTGCTTTAGCCACTAGCGGTATTGCTGGTCCTGAGGGTGGTTCTGATGACAAACCCGTAGGGACTGTTGCAATAGCGCTTGCGACAAAGCATAGCGTGTATAGCCAAATGGTGAAATTACCAAAGCGTTCTCGTCAGCTTGTTCGCAGTATGAGTACCGCGATTGCTTACGATATGCTTCGCCGCGCGTTACTCGAAGAAGCTGTAATAGTCGATTATCCTGCTATAACTCGTTTCGCCAAATAGTCGCATAACAAGTTTGCTTACCCGTAAACAAAGGGTAGGCAAGCTTGATTTAATGACTAGGGTTCAACTTCGTTCAACGGTTGGCTGTTTTTAGCTTTTTGATAAAAGTAAGCGACTGTCAGTAAAATAACCCCAATCAGAATAAAGGCGACGATTTTTTGAATGAGTTCAAAGGACGCCATATCGACAAATATCACCTTTATACAAGCCAAAGCGAATAGCAGTGCAGCGAGCCTGACTAGGCTTGCTTGCTTAGGTCGTAAGCTTATAAACATCACCACACAGGCATGCACAACCAGCAGCACAGCACTCATTGGCGCAGCAATACTCAGGTTGAATTGATAACTCCATAATAGGTAACTTATCACCAATAAAGCATGCCAAGCCCACTTAAGCGCGATATAAGAGATAATTTTTCTGTGTGCCCTAATGCCTAATCTGGCTGTTAGTAAATATCGACCTAATAAAACGAGCACTCCAAACTCTGCTAAATTAGTCAGCAAACTATCAATGTTTAACGTTAACTGTGCTTCACTGTGAAACACGATAGGTAAAATGGCACAGATAAAGATTGCAGAGTACGCCAAGCTATAACTCGGCGCTAAGGCTTGCTTTAAACGTTGACCGACACGATTGCTTCTTTCGGTAATAATGCAGAAATAACCACACACTATTAATGCGGTAATTGCCCATGAAGGATGCAGTAAGTTAGTTAACGTTTGGCTTAATACTGCCATCACCAAGGCGATGTAATACGGTCCAAGGTGCCATTGTAGGGTGGTAATTTGCTGCCATTTTGTGGGGAATTGCAAATAGCGTAAAGTAATAAATCCAACAAAGAGTAAACCTAAAACTAATGCAACAAGCCCTTGCCATTGCTCTGCCAGACACATAGCGGCGGTGATTATGGTTGCCATTACTGTGAGTATTTGTGCTTCATAACGAAGACTTTTGTGGTTAACAAAATACGCTAAACCAACACTCACAATACAACTGAACCACAAATAAATAGCAATGTAATCAGGGTAGCTACGAACTATTTTGGGTAATAACAGTAACGGTAAGGCTAAGTAACAAGCTAACTGAACATAGTAAGCAAAGCGGATTAACTTGGCAGCAGCATAGTATTTTTGGTACCAATAATAGGCCAGTAATAATCCCACAAACAGTTCGATACGGGCTAACTTGGCATTCAGGGCTTGGTCTGAAAAGCTAAGACTATTGGCGTCCAGCATGGCAAAAATGATTACACCTAATAAAGGCAGTTGCCATAGCCAGGCTAATACTTCACTAAAACGTAAGGTGTGCTTAGCGCTCATGTATAAAAGTAATAAACCAATAAGTGGCAATGTATTGAGCCAATATTCATCAGTGATAAAAAAGCTGATGAGTAGTATCGTGACCGAATAAAGTACCCCAAGTAACTCATGAATAAATCGCACCGCAAGGTGTTCGAATTTCACTAAGTCAGCTTTATGTCGAGATAGTAGTTTTTGCGCTAAATAGGTCATCGCGCAGGTCAGGATCATCAATAGAGTCAGTAGACCCTGATAACCCAATATGCCTTCATCATTGTAATGAGATTGAGCTAGCACATCGAAAACATGAATAAAGCTGCTGATTATACCTACCATTAGTAATACATAAGCTTCTGCTCGAATGGGGCTAAACAGATGTTTGCAGCCAATCCACAATAACAATAAACCTTCTAGCAGCAATACTAAACCTATCAGTTCAGCGCTGAGTAAAAATAGAGCCGCAAAGCCTGCAAAACTCCCCGCAAAGGCCAAAGAAAGAGCGCCAATATCCTTGTCGCGTTTAATCACCCAATACAATAGTGCACAAAGGAAAGCATTAAGTGCAAATAGCTCACCAGCAAATACACTCCACTCCGTTAGGGTGTAGAGAGTAAAAACCATGAGTGCGATTGGAACCGCTAGCAGCCTTGGTGTTAACGTCGATTTTATGATAAATAACAAACTGCCAATGCTATAGAGGTAAAATAAGCCATTGATCATCAGCAATGCTAAGCCGGTTTGCCAATCGATTATTGAAAACGGTAATGGAATAAATAAACTGAGTATTTGGATACAGGCAATATGAAGCAGTGCGGTTACTTCAATTAACATCGGCCAGGCTAACTTATGGCTTTGTACCATAGAGCAGATACCGATAAGCATTAAGTAGGGTAAATATAATAACGGTGTTTGGCCGCCATCAAGTAACATCAGCGGCGCCAGCGAACCGCCAAGCAAGGCGACAATTGCGACCACTTTGGTGTCGAGTTTTAATGATAAGCCATAACCCAATATCGTATTAAGCAATAACAAGCTAAAGCAGGCTATATCACTAATAAGATTAAAATATGGCCCAAGAAAATACAGACACATATAGTTGAGAATAAGTCCTAGGCCAACAAGCCCAGAGCCAAAGTCCTGCATGCCAGGACGTTTCTGACGAATGAATACGCCGCCAGCGATAATGCTATTGGCGACACCTAGGCCCAGTAAGGCCTTACCTAACTCAGAAAACCAATTATTAATTGAAAACTGCAGTAAATAGCCAAAGCCTAATGTAAGCGTGATAATGCCGGCAAGGGTCATTAAAAAGACTGGGCCTAATCCTTTAGTTTGGTAATGTTGGTAGAATTCTTTTGCTTGTTCGGTTAACCCAGATAAGGGTGAAAACGCCGAAGTACTCAACTCGCCGATGGCTTCAGCTAATTGAGCGACCATTGCACTTAAGGCGCTTTGTCTGGCTGGTGACTTTGTTACTACCGAAGTTTGTTGTGCTGATATGGATGATGTTGACGCTGAATGACTTGTGTCTAACGATTGGCGCTCCCAAGCAGCAGACGAGTATTGAGGTGTATCGGCAACGATACTGCCGCTCGAATCGTTTGGTCGACTCTTAGGCACAGGTGCATGTATGTTTTCATCAGACAACGCTATTGGTTGTTCATTATTATTTTGCGCCTGCACTTGCAGGGCTAATGCATCAAGTTGTTGGCTAAACTGATCGAGTTGTCGAGTTAAGTCAGCTTGTTGAGCGCCTTGCTGTGAAGACAGCTCCGCCAGCTGTGCTTTTAGTTTTGCTACGTCATCCATTAACGGCATCATTTATCCCATGATTATTATGCACTCCAATATTGCCAAGTTATTGTACGTGGTTCTGATTGATTAGGAAATGCACCGTTTTCTGAGACTTGAGAAGTTCAGCCTTTCTAGACTATGTGCATGTAGGTAAGTTTGAAGCAATAAAAAAGCACCCTAAGGTGCTTTCTATTACTGTGATAATAACATTAAAATTTCACTACAAGTTTACCTTGTTGCACCGCAATTTCTTTAGTCATTTTCGCCATTAATGCTTGATTACTGTCGCGAGTGTCTAAGGTATACACTGGCTGGTTTTCAAGGTAATTACGTAAAAAACCCATTAATTGTGGGGTAACTTGGCTGATGTAACGCTCAATATCAGCGGGTTCTGACTCAACCCTCACTAAGTCTAACTGACGCAGATAAACGCTTTTGGTATTAGTATCATACCAAGGCACCGCTTCAAATGTAGTCTTCAGCTTGGCATGAATGGGTAGTAACGGATTATTTACAGTAATAATCGTTGCTGCCGTGACTGCCATGGTATCGGGTTTAGCGCCTAATACCACTTGCATGTCATTGAGCTTCACTGAGACACCAATTAACTTGTTGCCTTGCTTGACTTCAAAGTGCATGTCTTTATTAAGGTATTGCTCTATTTCCGACTCGGTGATGCTGTACTGACTGGCACAGCCAGTCAGTAACAATAACAGTCCAAGCCCAAAGGTTTTGATCAAGGGTATCATCCAGTGTTTCTCATTCCTGCTGCTACGCCGGCAATGGTCAGCATTAATGCTAGCTGAACATGCTCCGACGGCTCAACTTCTCTACGTGTACGGGCTAATAGCTCGGTTTGTAAAAAGTTAAGAGGGTCTATGTAAGGGTTGCGCAGTTTAACAGATTCACGACTCCAAGGTGTATGTGACATTAACTCTGTTGCTTGGGTTAATGACAATACCGCGTCAATGCCCAGTTGCAGACGTTGACGTAGTTTGACACCTAAATGATGTAGTTCTGGCTTAACTAAACACAGCTCATAGTATTTCGCCAAGTTAGGCTCTGCTTTGGTGTACACCATTTCTAGCATCGAAATACGGGTTTCAAAGAATGGCCATTGTTGTTCCATCTCGCGTAATAGTTCAAGCTCGCCGCGATCTGCCGCATCTTGTAATGCTTCGCCAGCACCAAGCCAAGCCGGTAACATTAAGCGATTCTGTGACCACGCGAAAATCCATGGAATGGCACGTAAACTTTCAATACCACCGTCGACTTTTCGTTTAGCTGGGCGACTGCCTAATGGCAGTTTTCCTAATTCAACTTCTGGTGTGGCGGCTCTAAAATACGCAACAAAGTCAGGTTCCTCACGAACAATACCACGATAATGCAGCACCGATTCTTCAGCAATGCGTTGCATGCAATCTCGCCACGCTTTTTTAGGCTCAGGAGGCGGTAATAATGTCGCTTCCATCACCGCTGAGGTATATAGGGCTAAGCTTTGGACTGCCAATTTAGGTAAACCAAACTTAAAACGGATCATTTCGCCTTGCTCTGTCACGCGGATACGGCCATCAACCGAGCCTGGTGGCTGCGATAAAATCGCTTTATGAGCCGGTCCGCCGCCACGACCGATTGAACCGCCACGACCATGAAACAACATTAATTTGACGTCGGCTTTTTTACACACCGCAACTAATTGTTCTTGTGCACGGTATTGTGCCCAAGCTGCTGCCATTACGCCGGCATCTTTAGCCGAATCAGAATAACCAATCATGACTTCTTGCATACCTTTGGTGTAACCTCGATACCAATCAATGTTCAGTAGCGAAGTCATGCAATCAGCTGCACTCTCTAAATCGGCTAAGGTTTCAAATAACGGCACTACATGCATCGGGTTAGTGCAACCGGCTTCTTTTAGTAGTAATAATACGGCCAATACATCAGACGGTTTGCTGGCCATTGATATCACGTATGACCCTAATGCATTTACCGGCTGTTGTGCGACTAAAGCACAGGTTCTGATGACTTCTGCAACGTCATCGCTAGGTTGCCAGTTTACTGGGATGAGCGGACGTTTACTGGTTAATTCGCGCAGTAAAAAGGCTTGTTTTTCATTTTCGTCCCAATGATTGTAGTCGCCCATGCCCAAATAACGGGTAAGTTCAGCTATTACGTCACTGTGGCGTGATGCATCTTGACGAATATCTAGGCGTAGCATGTGAATACCAAAACACGCTAAACGGCGCAGGATGTCGAGTAATAGTCCATTGGCGATCAACTTCATACCGCAATCGGATAAGCTTTTGTAAAGTAGCTCTAGTGGTTGCAGTAAATCAGTTTTGTGCCAAATCAGCTCGCTGGTATCTATGTCTGGTTTTTTACCTTCAAGTCGGGCATTAAGGTAATCGATAGTATTACGTAATTGGCCACGCAATTGGCGTAATACATCGCGGTACGGTTCTTTGCTGTTGTCGGTTAACGCTGATAATTCAGCATTAGCTTGATCCATCGAAAGTTCGCCAAGCAAGGTCACAATATCTTTTAAATACAGTCTTGCTGCAGCATGGCGATTACGGTCGAGTACCTCTTGGGTAACGATTGAAGTCACAAATGGGTTGCCATCACGATCGCCGCCCATCCAACTTGAAAATCTGACTGGACATACATCAATAGGCAGCTGTTGTCCGGTTTTTTGTTCAACTTGATCATTGAGTTGACGCAAAAAATCAGGGATAGCCTGCCACAATGAGGTTTCGATAGTGCTTAACCCCCAGCGAGCTTCATCAACGGGTGTAGGGCGTTCGCTGCGGATTTCGTTGGTATGCCAAATTTGGGCAATAAGTTGACGAAGACGCAGGGTGCTTTGTCTGCGTTCGCGCTCAGTTAGCTGTTTGTTCTCTTGCTCGGTTAAGCAATCAACTACCCCAGCGTACTTTTGAATTAACGTACGACGTGAAATTTCTGTTGGATGCGCGGTTAATACTAAATCGATGTCTAAATCTTTTAAGCACTCTATGACATCTTTTTTGTCTAAATCGGTATCCAGCATGTGTCCGAGTAACTGTTCTACTGGATCGGGCACGCACACGAGCTCGTCGCAATTGCGGCTAATAGTATGAAATTGTTCTGCGATATTGGCTAAATTTAAAAATTGGTTGAAGGCTTTAGCGAAAGGCACCAGTTCTTCGTCAGGTAAAGCCGTTAATAATGCGAGCATTTGCTCGCGAGAGGCTTCGTCACCCTGGCGAGATTTCTTGGCTAAAATACGAATTTGTTCTACTTTTTCTAAAAATGCACCACCTAAATGGTTTTGCATCGTTTCACCTAATATCTGACCTAAATTTCCTACATTTGATCGAAGTGACGCATACATATCTGCCGTTTGCTCTGTCATACTAACTCCCCAAAAAAAGAACTACTTTGTCAATACTCAACCATTACAATACCCAGCGTATCAATATCGGTCAATACACGGGTGGTGTGCTTAGTAATTTTATTTCGTAAAAATATTACATTTATATGATTAAAAAAACCTAACCGAGACGATTACTTCATACATGCGTGATAAATCATTTTCTTAATTAATTCGACCGTGGGCGTTAGGTATTCTAAGCCAATAAATTCGTCTGGCTGATGAGCTTGGTTAATACTCCCAGGGCCCAATACTAAGGTTTGGCAGCCCAGTTTATTAATATAGGGGGCCTCGGTTGAATAGTTCACCACTTCGGCATCATGTCCAGATAACTCTGCCACCAATTTGGTCCACGGATTATCTGCTTTTCCAGCAAACGATTCTGCACCTGGGTACAAAGTACTGACACTAATGCTACCAGGATACTCCTTACTGATATCGGATAAGTAGTTCAATACCATTAATTCGAGTTCAGCTAACTCCATGCCAGGTAATGGGCGAATATCTAAGTGTAAATCGCAGCAGCCACAAATACGGTTGGCAGCATCACCACCATGAATATGGCCAAAGTTCATTGTTGGGTAAGGCACTGTAAATGCATCTTCGCGATAATTTTCACTTAGGTGCTGTTTTAGTGTCATTAGCTGACTAATAACTTTATGCATAACTTCAATGGCATTGAGGCCGCGCGCTGGATCTGATGAATGGCCACTGCGACCAATCACACGGATCCCTTGAGCTAAGTGACCTTTATGCATATAGACAGGTTTTAAGCTGGTGGGTTCACCAATAACCGCATAATCAGGGGCCACTGCTTTGGAATCGGCGAACGCTTTGGCACCGCTCATGGTGGTCTCTTCATCCGCGCTGGCAAAAATAGTCAACGGGCGTTTAAATTGGTCCAGTGGCATGTCTTTTAATGCTTCAAGCACTAGTGCAAAAAAGCCTTTCATGTCACAGGTGCCTAAACCATACCAGCGATTATCTTTTTCAACCATCTCAAATGGGCTCTGGCTCCAGAGGCCTTCGTCAAATGGTACGGTATCGGTATGGCCTGCTAATAATAACCCGCCGCTGCCAGAACCTATTCTAGCAATAAGATTTTGCTTGTTACGTGAATCTTCTACTGTAGGCGTTTCACATTCAAAACCAAGCTCGCTAAACCAGTTTTGCAACAAGTTGATAACTGCATGGTTACTCATATCGTCTTCAGCTTCGATTGCACTGACTGATGGCGCTGCAATCAGCTGTGTAAAACAACTTTTTAGATTTGGGAGTGTGCTCATGGGTTATCCTAAAAATAATATTTAAAATACTTATTCACATATATTGCATAATTAATATTGTGTGGTAGTCTAGCAAACAGCATTAACCGACACCATAAATAGAACGATAAAAATGAAAATAAATATGTGCTTTCTCGCTGCTAAATCCACTATATCAATAATCAACGCGAACGTCCTGCGACGATAGTCCGAAATTAGACGGATCCCGTCTACATAGTCTATGCTGACACTTTCTATCACTATCAAAAAGAAAACAAACTTATGAAAAGCATCGCAATTATTGGCGCCAGTGGTTACACAGGTGCACAAATCACCTCGTTGATTAACGCAGACTGCAATCTCAGCGTTCAAGGGTTGTATGTGTCGGAAAATAGTGTAGATAAAGGTCGTAAATTAGCCGACTTATACCCTACATATAGCCACATGGCTTACACGCTTTCGCCGCTATCCGATGAGGCTAAAAAGCGAATCGTTGCCGAAGCCGATGCCGTGGTATTAGCGACTGAGCATTCAGTGAGCCTAGAGCTTGCCGCATGGTTTTACCACCAAGGTCTTGCAGTGTTCGACTTAAGCGGTGCATATCGTTTTGCTGATTTGGCACAGTATCCTAAATGGTACGGCTTTGAGCATACTCATCCTGACGTATTAGCTCAGGCGGTATATGGTCTAGCAGAGTGGCATAGCGAGCAGATTAAACAAACCAGAATGATTGCTGTGCCAGGTTGTTACCCCACAGCGTCGCTCACTGCATTAAAACCATTAAAGTCATTATTAACCTCGATGTATCCGGTGATTAATGCCGTTAGTGGTGTCACTGGTGCGGGTCGTAAAGCGCAACTGCACACTAATTTTTGCGAAGTCAGCTTAACGCCATACGGTGTGTTAGGCCACAGACACCAGCCTGAAATTGCCATACATTTAGGCCAAGAAGTGATCTTTACGCCGCATTTAGGTAACTTTAAGCGTGGTATTTTAGCGACGATAACCGTACAACTAAAACCAGGTACCACCGAAGCCGATGTGATCAAAGCGTATAGCGTGTATGACAACGCACCCATCGTGACGGTAAAGCATAATCAATTTCCTAAAGTGGATGATGTCGTCAATACACCAAATTGTCATTTAGGTTGGAAATATGATGCCAATAGCGGTTATTTAGTGGTCGCCAGTGCGATTGATAATTTAATGAAAGGTGCTGCGAGCCAAGGGCTACAGTGCATTAAAATCCATTTCGGTGTGTAATCGGATCGCATTAGTAAAGGAATAAGAATCATGGCGACAAAATCTGTATTAGTATTAAAAGTGGGTGGTGCATTACTCCAGTGCGAAATGGGTATTGCGCGTTTAATGACAGCCGCAGCAGAAATGCTTGCTGCAGGTCAGCAAGTCATATTAGTCCATGGCGGTGGTTGCCTAGTTGACGAACAGTTAGCCGCTAATGGTAAAGAAACCATTAAGCTCGATGGTTTACGTGTCACGCCAGAAGACCAAATTCCTATTGTGGTTGGTGCATTAGCGGGCACATCGAACAAAATTCTACAAGCCGCGGCTGCTAAAGCGGGTATTGTGAGTGTGGGCATGAGCCTAGGCGATGGCAACACGGTAAATGCCAAAATTAAAGATGAGCGTTTAGGCCTCGTTGGTGAAGTTGAGCCAAAAGACGCCACCTATTTAAACTTTATTTTAGGCCAAGGTTGGATGCCAATTTGTAGCTCCATTGCCATTTCTAGCCAAGGTAAAATGTTAAACGTTAATGCTGACCAAGCGGCAACTGCGTTAGCTAAATTGGTTAATGGCACCTTAGTTTTATTGTCAGATGTGTCGGGCGTATTAGACGGTAAAGGCCAGTTAATTAACTGCTTAAATAAAAGTGAAATTGAATACTTAGTCGCCCAAGGGGTGATTGAAAAAGGCATGAAAGTTAAAGTGGAAGCCGCATTAGAAGTCGCGCAATGGATGGGGAAACCCGTGCAGATTGCTTCGTGGCGTGATGCTGAACAGTTAAAAACCTTAGTCAAAGGTGGGTCCGTCGGGACTCAAATACAACCTTAATGGAGTAGTAGTCTATGCAGCACCTATTGTCGATAAAAGAGTTAACTCAATCTCAGCTTTTAGCCATCATTGAACTGGCTAAAAAAATTAAGAACACCCCTGCTGAGTACCGTCGCGCCTTAGATGGTAAAAGCGTTGTGATGCTATTTGAAAAACCATCATTGCGTACCCGAGTCAGTTTTGATATTGGCATTAATAAATTAGGTGGTCATTGCTTATACTTAGATCAACAAAATGGTGCCTTGGGCCAACGCGAATCGGTTGCTGACTTTGCCACTAACATTTCATGTTGGGCCGATGCTATTGTGGCTAGAACCTACTCGCATACCACGATTGAGCAATTAGCTGAACATGGCAGCGTACCTGTTATTAATGCCTTGTCAGACTTGTACCATCCGTGCCAAGCACTTGCTGACTTTTTAACGTTAGCCGAGCAGTTTGATGATGTGAGCCAAGCTAAACTGGCTTATGTGGGCGATGGTAACAATGTGACACACTCACTCATTTACGGTGCGGCTATTTTGGGCCTAACGATGACAGTGATTTGCCCTGAGGGCGCGTTCCCTGACGCATCAATCGTCAGCGAAGCACAAGCTTTAGCACAAAAAAATGGTGGCAAATTGACCTTAAGTGCTGACATTAATGCCATAGAAGGCCACGATGCTATTTATACGGATACGTGGATTTCAATGGGTGATGAAACACCGCTGGCGGATATAAAAGCCCGTTTTGCACCGTATCAAGTCAACCGTGCGTTAATGGCTAAAGCTGGGGCTAAATTCTTTATGCACTGCTTGCCTGCGCATCGCGGCGTGGAAGTGACCGACGAGGTGATGGACGGTGAAGGTTCATTGGTTTTACATCAAGCAGAAAACCGTATGCATGCGCAAAATGCAGTATTAGTCACCTTATTAAGTTAGTCTCATTATATAAGTCAATAGTGCCGTTGGCGTTATTAAATTAACTATATACGTAATCGATTTTAGGAAATAAACATGTCTAATGCAGTGAAAAAAACCGGCGTTAAAAAAGTGGTATTGGCGTATTCTGGTGGGTTAGACACCTCAGCCATTATCCCGTGGCTAAAAGAAACCTATGATAACTGCGAAATCGTCGCATTCTGTGCCGACGTAGGCCAAGGTGAAGAAGAGTTAGTGGGCTTAACTGAAAAGGCGTTAGCCTCAGGTGCCAGCGAATGTTATATCGTTGACCTAAAAGAGGAATTAGTTGCAGATTATATTTATCCTACGATCGCAACGGGTGCTATTTACGAAGGTACCTATTTACTCGGCACTTCAATGGCGCGTCCAATCATTGCCAAAGCGCAAGTTGAAGTGGCCCGTAAAGTTGGCGCTGACGCGGTATGCCATGGCTGTACCGGCAAAGGCAATGACCAGGTACGCTTTGAAGGTTGTTTTGCGGCATTAGCACCAGACTTAAAAGTGATTGCGCCTTGGCGTGAGTGGGAAATGCGTAGCCGCGAAGACTTACTGGATTACCTCGCAGAGCGTAATATTAAAACCGCAGCTTCAGCGACTAAAATTTATAGCCGTGATGCAAACGCATGGCATATTTCCCACGAAGGTGGCGAGTTAGAAGATCCGTGGAACGAGCCATCAAAAGGCGTATGGACGTTAACCGTTGCCCCAGAAGATGCGCCAAACGAGCCAGAATATGTGTCGTTAGGCGTTAAACATGGCCGTATTACTCATGTAAACGATGAAGCTTTATCGCCATATGCTGCATTAATGACGTTAAACGACATCGCAGGTAAACACGGTGTAGGTCGTATCGACATTACCGAAAACCGTCTTGTAGGGATGAAATCACGTGGCTGTTACGAAACCCCAGGTGGAACGGTAATGTTTGCCGGTCTTCGTGCCATTGAAGAATTAGTCTTGGACAAAACCAGCCGTACGTGGCGCGAGCAAATTGCCGCCCAAATGTCACACCTAGTGTATGACGGTCGTTGGTTTACACCATTATGTAAATCACTTATTGCTGCATCTGAATCATTAGCCGAATCGGTTAACGGTGATGTGGTCATTAAGCTTTACAAAGGCCAAGCAACGGCTGTTAAAAAACGTTCGCCAAACAGCTTGTATTCAGAATCTTTTGCCACCTTTGGTGAAGATGACGTGTACGATCAAAAACACGCTGAAGGCTTTATTCGTTTATATTCGTTACCAAGCCGTATTCGCGCGCTAAACGCTAAATAGACAGTAAGCAAACAATATAAGGCGCTGCAAAGCGCCTTTCTTATAATCACTTTTGCTCATTTTTAAAAAAGTGATTATAACAAAGTTGATATCAACTACACCGACATCATTGAATTGTAATATCGAAAAAGAGGATACCGAAATGGCATTATGGGGCGGAAGATTTCAGGGCGAAACCAGTGCACTTTTCAAATTATTTAATGACTCACTGCCAGTGGATTACCGCTTATTTGAACAAGATGTTGTCGGCTCTATCGCATGGGCAGACGCTATTGCCAGTGTCGGGATTATTACGGCTAAAGAATGTATCGACTTAAAAGCGGCTTTAAATGAACTGCTGGTGGAAGTGGGTAATGATCCACAGGCCATTATCAGCAACGGCGCGGAAGATATTCACAGCTTTGTTGAACAAAAGTTGATTGCCAAAGTCGGTGACTTAGGAAAAAAACTGCATACAGGTCGTTCTCGTAATGACCAAGTCGCGACTGATTTAAAGCTATGGTGTAAAAAAGAAGGTGCAGCTTTGCTGGTACGTTTAGGTACATTGCATGCAGAGTTAGTTGCCCTTGCTGAACGTGAAGTTGATGCGGTTATGCCGGGTTACACCCATTTACAGCGTGCACAGCCGATCACCTTTGGTCATTGGGCGTTAGCCTATGTGGAAATGTATGAGCGTGATATTAGCCGCCTGCAAGATGCGCTTAATCGTGCCGATACCTGCCCATTAGGTTCAGGTGCGTTAGCGGGTACCGCCTATCCGATTGATCGTCATGCGCTCGCATCAGCGTTAAACTTTGCTCGCCCAACCTTAAACAGCTTAGACAGTGTGTCAGATCGCGACCATGTGGTTGAATTATGCAGCGCAGCATCAATCAGCATGATGCATTTAAGCCGCATGGCCGAAGACTTAATTTTCTTCAACTCTGGCGAAGCTAATTTTATCTCATTGGCTGACGAAGTGACCTCTGGCTCGTCATTGATGCCACAAAAGAAAAATCCCGATGCATTAGAGCTTATTCGTGGTAAAACAGGCCGTGTTTATGGCAGTTTAATGGGCATTTTGACCACCATGAAAGCCCTGCCATTGGCGTATAACAAAGATATGCAAGAAGACAAAGAAGGCTTGTTTGATGTGGTCGACAGCTGGGCTATTTGTTTAGATATGGCGGCTTTAGTGTTGTCCGGCTTAAAAGTGAACCGTCCACAAGCGCTGGTGGCCGCACAACAAGGCTATGCTAATGCAACAGAACTAGCTGATTACCTTGTGGCTAAAGGTATGCCGTTCCGTGAAGCACATCACGTGGTGGGTGAAGTGGTGGTATTTGCTATTGCTCAGCAAAAGCCGATTGAAGATCTCACCGTGGCTGAGTTACAGCCGTTTGCCAAGGTGATCAGCGATGACGTGTATCCTAACTTGACTATTGAAGCCTGTTTAGAAAAACGTGACGTATTAGGTGGCACTGCTATTAACCAAGTTCAAGCAGCGATAGCGGCTAAAAAAGCTTAATCTTTGCATCGTTCGACGCTGGACGACTGCCTATAAAAGCCCTGTGGACATAAGTCGGCAGGGCTTTTTTGTGTTAATCACTCATGGCCGAGGGTTACGCTAGCGAGTGAACCTTGTCCTCTTATTCAATGCTGCTGTCGGTTGATGATAGTTACTTGCTCAATCCTAATGCCTATATTTCCAGTCTGTGTTATTACACTATGGCGCCCGCGCCAGCATTATGCGGCCTAAATATCGCTTTAGTTTTTCAGATCCTATTCATTACGTTTGAAGTGAAAGGGTGACGGGTTAATGGCGTTAGTGCAACGTTACACCGTGAGCTTGCAGGGGGAAGGTCAGTGTTGATGGATCTTAAAGTGTATAAAGGTGCATTAGCCCAACGCAAAGGCCCTATGTGCTAGGCACATTGTATTAGAGCGCCGTCCTGCATTACTTAGCCAATGAACTCATTATGTCACAGTGAAGAGCCTACGGCGTTAGGTGACTTTACGGTTGAGTCCTTGTCTGATGAACCATGGCAACCGGATGAGTAAGATATGTCGCGACTTGAGTTTTTGCAACAATGGTAGGTGATTAATACCGACTTGATTTGTCCTGATGTTTACATAAATAGCCCGTTATTGTGTTGACGCATAATAGAGGGTTTTTTATGGATATTTTTAACATCAACAGGTTCTTTTTTTAATCGGTTCTATACTGATTGAAATGACTTATATTTAATCAAGGTAACAGGGAGACGTTATGTTTTTAGATTATTTTGCGCTAGGGATTATATTTTTTGTAGTGATATTTATTTTTTACGGCATTATTGCGATTCATGATATTCCCTACGAGATTGCGAAAAAACGTAATCATCCACAACAAGATGCACTGCATATTGCCGGTTGGGTAAGCTTATTTACTTTGCATGCCATTTGGCCATTTTTATGGATTTGGGCCACGTTATATCGTGAAGATAGAGGCTGGGGGTTTAGTGATTCGAGAAAGCGAGAATTGATACTTGAGGGTGAAGTTAAAGAGCTAATGAATCATGTCACAGTACTAACAGATCGTTTGTCGCTATTAGAGCAACGTTCTGTCGTCTCGACTCCTCCCGTTTCAGATGAACATTCACAAGAGGCATAAGCATGGACTTACTACTCATACTGACTTATACCGCATTTTGCATCGCAGTTTTTAAAGTATTTAAAATTCCGTTAACTAAATGGACCGTGCCGACGGCCATTCTCGGCGGAATTGTGTTAATTGGTACTTTATTAATTTTAATGAATTACAACCACCCCTATTCGAAATTTGCTCGCGAGTATTTCGTCACTATTCCGATTGTGCCCGCAGTTAAAGGATTGGTTATCGAAGTCAATGTTAAGCCGAACACGCCAGTGAAAGAAGGTGAGGTGTTATTTAAAATTGACCCTACACCTTACCTTGCAATGGTTAAGCAAAAACAAGCAGCGCTAAAAGAAGCTGAGCTGCAAGTGCCGCAGCTTGAAGCCGCATTTCAGGTTGCAACTGCCAGAGTTGAACAAGCCACTGCAGATAAAGATCGTAGCGGATCCGCTTATCGTCGTTATGACGACGGTCGTAAAAAAGCCGGGCGTAATTCACCCTTTACTGAGCTTGAACTCGACAACCGCCGCCAGTTATACATTGCCTCATTAGCGCAACTTGATGGCGCCTTAGCAGAGGAACTGCGGACTCGTTTGGCCTATGAGTCAAATATTGACGGGGTTAATACCAAAGTGGCGGGCCTTCAAGCTGAACTCGCCAAGGCCGAGTATGACTTACAACAAACAGTCGTTAGGGCGCCGGCAAATGGTGTTGTGACGCAGTTGGCGCTGCGAAAAGGTGTTATGGCAGTGCCTTTACCATTACGTCCTGCATTAACCTTTATTCCGGATGAAACCCGATATTTTGCCGGTGCTTTTTGGCAAAACTCACTGTTACGCCTTAAAGAAGGTGATGAGGCTGAGGTGATAATTGATGCCATGCCAGGGCAAGTGTTTAAAGGCAAAGTTGCCAAAATACTGCCCGCAATGGCAGAAGGTGAGATCCAATTTAGTGGTAATTTACAGTCATCAAATAAGTTGTTTCACCGCGGCCGAGTCGTGGTGTTGATTGAGCTAGAAGATAACGCAATAAGGCAATCATTGCCTGCGGGGGTTGCGGGACAAGTGGCTATTTATACCGATCATTTTAGCCATGTTGCGGTCATGCGAAAGGTATTGTTAAGAATGCAGGGCTGGCTCAATTATTTATTTGCCGAAGGCCATTAGCCTTGTTGTATGGAGGCATTTGTGACGGATGACTATGACACATAAATGATCGGGATTATCGAGTCTGTGCTTGTTGTATTTGGTTTCGCCCGCCTCGTTTGGCGCAATACAGCGCTTTATCTGCGCGACTAAAGCGATCTTTCATTGAGCAGTCTCCGTCAGTTAGTGTGCTGTTGCTGATGGAGGCCGTAATCTTAATGCTTTGATTTGTGTTAATGATATGAAAATTGGTATGAAAAAGCCCGATACAAGGTATCTAATGCTATTCGGATAAGCACTATTGTTTATATCTAAGTGGATAGCGACTGGGTATGTAGAGCACTGAGCGTGGATA
>NZ_JBEOPP010000075.1:0-18029 GCF_040310185.1 Shewanella sp. T24-MNA-CIBAN-0130
GCTTGCTATCGCCCTTACGCTTGCTATCGCCCTTACGCTTGCTATCGCCCTTACGCTTGCTATCGCCCTTACGCTTGATATCGCCCTTACGCTTGATATCGCTCTTACGCTTGCTATCGCCCTTACGCTTGCTATCGCCCTTACGCTTGCTATCGCCCTTACGCTTGATATCGCTCTTACGCTTGCTATCGCCCTTTCGCTTGATATCGCTCGTCACCTAGCATCTAAGCTTTGCTTTTATAGAATCTAGCAGCGTAGCGTTCTAGGTTTTAGGAATAGTGATATTAACAAGGGAGTCAGCATGCTAAATATCTGGAGTCGTTTCATTCCCTCGGGCATACTTTACTTTTATTAACGTTAATTCGACGAGAAACACTATGACACAAGACAATAAAAACACTAGCGACCAGATTAATCGTCGTAGTAAAAATATTACCGAAGGACCGACACGCGCGCCAAATCGTTCGATGTATTACGCTATGGGTTACCAAGCAGAAGACTTCAATAAACCTATGGTTGGTGTAGCCAACGGACACAGCACTATCACTCCGTGCAACAGTGGCCTGCAAAAGTTAGCCGATGCCGCAATCGCAGGTATTGAAGAAGCGGGTGGTAACGCCCAAGTTTTTGGCACCCCGACCATTTCAGATGGTATGGCCATGGGCACCGAGGGCATGAAGTATTCATTGATCAGCCGCGAAGTGATCTCTGACTGTATTGAAACCTGCGTACAGGGTCAGTGGATGGACGGCGTAATAGTTATTGGTGGTTGTGATAAAAATATGCCTGGCGGCCTAATGGGTATGCTGCGTGCCAACGTGCCTTCTATCTATGTGTATGGCGGCACCGTACTACCCGGGCATTATAAGGGTAAAGCACTCAATATCGTCAGTGTTTTCGAAGCCGTGGGTCAACATGCCGCGGGGAAAATGAGCGACGAGGACTTATTGCAAATTGAGCGCCGGGCCGTACCAAGCACAGGTAGCTGCGGTGGTATGTACACAGCGAATACCATGTCGAGCTCATTTGAAGCCCTGGGTATTTCTCTGCCCTATTCATCAACTATGGCTAATCCCCATGACGAGAAAGTGGATTCCGCCAAAGAGTCTGCCAAGGTACTGATTGAAGCAATAAGGCAAAATATCAAACCGCGCGATATTGTTACCCGTAAATCGATTGAAAACGCGGTGGCGGTCATCATGGCCACGGGTGGCTCGACTAATGCCGTGCTGCACTTTTTAGCTATCGCCCATGCGGCTGAAGTGGAATGGACGATTGACGACTTTGAGCGAGTGCGCCAAAAGACACCCGTACTGTGCAACCTCAAACCTAGTGGAGAATACTTGGCTGTGGATCTGCACCAAGCCGGTGGGATCCCGCAGGTCATGAAAATATTATTGTCCGCAGGCCTACTGCATGGCGACTGTTTAACCATCACCGGTCAGAACATTGCAGAAATACTGAAAGACGTGCCCGATGTGCCACGTGCCGATCAGGATGTGATTCGTCCGCTCAGCAACCCAATGTACCAGCAGGGCCACCTGGCCATTCTTAAGGGTAATTTGTCACCCGAAGGCTGTGTGGCCAAAATCACCGGCCTAAAAAATCCGGTAATGACTGGCCCAGCCCGGGTGTTCAACGATGAACAAACCGCTCTGGCAGCCATATTGGCGGGGAGAATAAACGCGGGTGACGTTATGGTATTGCGCTACCTAGGACCTAAAGGTGGCCCCGGGATGCCAGAAATGCTTGCACCTACAGGCGCATTAGTTGGTGCAGGTTTAGGTGAAAGCGTTGGCTTAATCACCGACGGACGCTTTTCCGGTGGTACCTGGGGGATGGTAGTCGGACATGTGGCACCTGAAGCGGCCGCTGGGGGTAATATCGCGTTCATTCATGAAAACGACTCCATCACAATTGATGCTAAACAGTTGCTACTGCAACTGAACATCAGCGATGAGGAGCTTTTTGAGCGTAAAAAAAGCTGGCAAGCGCCAATGCCACGTTACAACCGAGGAGTGCAAGCAAAGTTTGCTTTTAACGCTTCTAGCGCCAGTAAAGGTGCCGTACTCGATGACTTTTAAGCATGACGTTCGTTAGTGCATCATAAAGCCCTATGCAGCATTTTCTGCTTGGGCTTTTTTACAATCTTTTACATCGATCCTAAGACAACAATATGGCTGAAAATATCAGCCGCCGAGATAAGACATCGCCACTTTTTTGTTTCTTCGGATTTCTTCTGTACCAAGTTCAAAATAGCGGATTCATTAGTAGATTAACCTCATCCCTGAGGTTACAGATTAGTCATTTCAACACAGTGCTAGGCTTCGGGCTAAACACCCGAAGCGCAGGCCGAGAAACGATGGTCTTCGTTGTTATAAGTTGTTGATTAATTGTCACTAGATTTTCAACTTTCGGCCTCGAATCGCATCATTTATCGTCTGACTAATGCTTATATATTGTCTTTAATGATTAATTTTTATAACCCTTGATCCTTGGCCATTTGTATCGCGATTTGTGGTGCATTCCAAAGAGAAGGCAGCAATATGATCGACACAGGGACCGCGGTGATAATAATGAAGGATTGCAGCGCAGATATCCCCCCAGAACCGAGGGAAATCAAAATTAACGCTGTGACCCCCATCATGACCCCCCAAAATATACGGATCATTGCATTGGGCTCTGTTTCACCACTGATGACGACACTGATGGTATAAGTCATCGAATCACCGGTGGTGACGATAAAAATAGTCGTCAATACTAAGAATAAAATCGAGATCACCGTCGGGAAAGGCAATTGTGATGTTACTGCCAGTAATGCACCGGGCAAGTTAAAACCTTCAAACGCGCCACTCACGCTGCCAGGATTGGCAATTTCAAATGCCAAGCCAGAGCCACCGACAACCGTAAACCAAAAACAGGTTACCAAGGGCGCAATAATGCTAGTCGTCGAGATGAGTTGGCGAAGACTTCTGCCACGAGAAATTCGCGCAATAAAAATTGCCATCATTGGGCTATAACCAACGAACCATCCCCAAAAGAAGACGGTCCATCCGCTTAACCAACTTTCATCACCTCTAAATGTCGCCATCGGAATGAAGTTATTAAGCAGACTACCCACCCCTTGGATATAACCATTAATAATAAAGTTTGTTGGACCAAAAATGAGAATATAAAGCATTAAAGCAGAGGCGAGGATCACATTATAACGACTCAATGTTTGCATGCCTCGATTCAAACCACTTAACGCCGATAAGGTATATAAGGCAATGGCAAACAAGATAATGATTAATTGTGTCGTAAAACCATCAGGAATATCAAACAGCGCATTTAATGCGTAACTAACCTGTAACCCAAGGAAACCAATAGGACCGATGGTGCCAGCGGCAACACCGATAATGCAGCAGGCATCAATCAATGCACCAGTATGGCCTTTCAGCGCTCGCTCACCAAGAACAGGATAAAGAAGGATCCTTGGTTTTAGCGGTAAACCTTTATCATAATGTAGATGCATCACCACAATAGCCGTTAAGCTACCGACGATAGCCCACGCGAGGAAGCCCCAATGCATAAAGGATTGCGATAATGCATTAACAGCAACTTGCTGAATATCTCCTGATGCGCCATACAAAGGCGGAGGACTAACAAAATGGGCTATAGGCTCAGCAGCAGCCCAAAAAACACCACCACCGGCAAGTAGCGTACAAAATATAATAGCCATCCAACGAAAGGTACCCATTTCAGGTTTAGCAATCCCACCTAAAATAACATTCCCAGTACGACCTGCAGCTAACGCTAGACTAATTAAAAAGGTAAGTAATAATAATACTTGCCAATAAGGGCCGAACACATTTACCGACCACGAAAAACCAGTATTGACCAAACTGGCTAACAGTTCACTGTCGAATAAAGCCAGTAAAACAAACAAGCAGATAAATCCACCACTATACCAAAAGGCTGGATTGCTTAAGGCCAATTTTTCCGCTGTAGAGCTCTTCTCTACTGAGCGGGGGGCCGAACGAGGATCGCATACATTACTGCTAGTTGCAGCTAACGAAGTCGTTATATCAGCCACTTTAAAGCTGTCCGTTAAATCAGTCATCTCTGACTCCAAAAGTTTTTTGCTACTAAAAGATTTTTGCCACTACTAGTACCTAGTACCAAAAAAAACGACAGAGACTATCAGCCTATATTTTTAAAATCAACCCTAACTAGGTTGTGAGCTTTCTTCGGAAGATCTTTTTCCTCGCTAGTTTAGGGTCAGCTAAAGCGATTTAAATTGTATCTTACGATTTTATCAAGGCAGAACATTGGCTTACTGCAACTCGTACCTTGCTAAGTACTCAATGAAAAGATAAACAGTGAAATGATTAAATGAAATTAACTTACAGTTCAGTTAGCTAAGTCCAACTTGAGCAGAAGATTTAATCGCGGCAATCTCAATTAAGCATAATAAATATGCCGTTTGAGCACTTTTTATTCTGCTGGTTATCAACTTTAGTGGGTGATTATTTATAGAATAAATTTTTCAGCGCTGTAAACCTTGCAGCCCATTCTTCTAGTCACTATCTCAATATGAGCTCGGCGATTATATGCGTCTTGCCATTGTTACTAAGCTCACTTTGTAGTGGCTAAGTAATACTCGCCGCTTTTTTAGACTCATGGTTGTAAATTGATTGAGATAGAAACTAGTCCCATTCATTACAGATGTCAGTTTATGGCAAATTGATATGAGGATATTGTTAATGGCTAGTTACTCTACATTGCTTTGGGGCTTTAATGAGTGAGATAAATATCCTAAGTTAATGAGTAACTTAATTGATCTTAATCTCAGTACCATTCGTAAGGATGGTATTGATAATAAAAATAACCCTTTAACAAGGTCAGTAAACTTTTAACATATTCATAGTGCCAGCATTCAGGCAATAACGGCGACGCTTATAGTTGCAGGTTTTGTTTTTGTGCCGGCGTCTGATGCTGACCACCATGGTATGAAATGCCATTGTTGATATAGCCGCTGACAATGATTGTTTAACAATGTTGTCGTAGCAGGCAAAGCGGGTTAACTTGTCGATACGCTATGAAATGTGGATGATAACGTGGTATTAAAAGACGAGGTAAAGGTATATATTTTGTAAGTGATTTATCTTTTGGACAAAACACCTTTACAAGCGCCCTTTTAAATTCGATGGTATTTCCATGTTCAAAGTCAGATGTTGGATCACCTCATTATTTAAAGGGTAAACCGTAAACAATGGAACTAGAAGCATTAGACCAGAGCCTTTTATTTGACTTTACACTATATTCAGTCAGTCTAAATATTAAATAAAAAAATTATTTTTAGGGAACAACACCATGTACATGATAGTTAAACATACCCATTTGACCATAATTGCGCTTACGTTTATCTTTTTCATCATTAACTTTGTGTTGACGATGAAAGGGTCTGACAAGGTTAATAATAAACTACTGAAGATTGGCCCACATATTTTATATACTCTGTTTATCTTCACCTTTATCTATCTGGTTGCCGTTAATCCACTTAAATTGTACCCCTTCGTAAATGGGTGGGCATCATCTAAATTAGGTGGTTTCGTACTCTATGTACTGTCTATTACCTTTGCGCTTAAGTGGGCTAAGTCAAATTTGTGGCGTATTGTGGGCTTAATTAGTGCAATATTTTGGTTCGTCATGAGTGCACGACTTGGTTTTGCCGATCATCTTAAAGTCAAAGGTATAAGCGAAGATACTAATGCTTATATTGAGTTAGGACAGTCCATGTTAACAGCGATTTGCTAGGCTATTTCAATTGAAGTGGTTAAGTAATGTTAACCACGGTTTGATAAAATAAGCACTGACTCGCTCGATCTTTATGTCATTCGATAGCTTTTTGTCACTGGCAAAAGATAGTCATTCACGCTGAGGCAAAAGCGCTCTAGGGAAGATGAATGGTTGATAGTCCTAGAGAGCAGTAAATCTATGAATAACTTCTTGATAAGTGTAAATTACTCTGCAAATTCCAAAAATGATTTTGCATAAATAGCCTTATCGTACCATTCTGGTTTTTCAGAGCAGAAAATTTTGTCTTGGGGGGCTATATCAGGGTTAGCATCTAAGCACCCTGCAGGCACAACTAAAGCTTTACCTGAACCAGAAAGGTCAGGTACTCCACATCCACACTCAGTACAAAACGCTTTCGATATAGAACGACCAGCAACATCAAAACGTTTAACTAATTCGAAACCACTCAACCATGTAATATTATCAGGTTGTGTGAATAAATTTGAAGCATGAGCACTGCCGGTTGTCTTTTGGCATTGTCTACAATAACAAAAGTGAAATTTATCGAAATTATTATTCATTTCGAAAGTAACTTTCCCGCATAAGCAACTACCTGTAATTTTTGACATTAGACTCCCTCCGTAACTGATTGCATTTAATACTTCAATACGGGATGTGAGTTTTTGCGTCACAGCCCATCTTGTTAGGTGCATATAATTGATGTGTTATATGACTATTTGATATTAGCTTTCATCTTTAACAAACTTTTGGGTTAACATTTTGCCTTTACCCCCTTCTGCATTGGACCATAACATTGTTATCTGACCCGCTTATCGTTATATCTACATCCACTTTCAAGACCATCAGCAAATGATGACTCTCTGCTCATTAACAAGAGTGCATAGGCACAAATATCAATAGCAAAAATGATAGCGAGTTCAAAAATTTGAGGACCAATCCATTTCATCGGTTGTTCACGTTTCCAACTGTATTGGCGTCTACCCGCACATGAAAACGGGGCTAACGACGCAGTGCAGCAGTGGCAACTTCCCATATACAGGGGAAGGTATCTCTTCTAAGCACAATTGTTGGTATAGGTCGGGTCATCACTCATTACCGCAAAATACACTTAACAAAATACGAGTGTTTAAATCATTGCCACAGATCTTAGATGGTCCTGTTTACGCAATATGCGCGCCCGATAGGGACCAAACGGACGCAATTGGTCTGGTCGCCGCGGTCGAGCTTCCATGTCGGCTGCCTGTTTGCGCCATTGCGCCACCGCGATCAGGATTTATCGTCAGCTTCCACATCGGCCTCGCGTTCAGCCTCGGCCTTTTCGGCGGCCCAAGCACCTGCTGCCTCCACCGCCACAAATGACGCGGTGGGCAGTACACCAAGATAGCTTTCGGTTTCGTCCACTGGGGTGACCGCGCGCTGCGTCATGCGGTAAAGCGCATAAAACGCGATAGCACAGAAGGTCGCGCCAAGCACCAGCCAGAATCCGTAGGGGCCAAGCCCTTGCATCGCCAAGCCAGTAACCAGTGGGCCTAAGATCGCGCCCAGTCCGAAGGTGAAAACTAACCCCCCGGAGGCCGCTGGCATATCTTCGGTCGAAAGAGAATCGTTAGCGTGGGCCAGTAACAAGGCATAGAGCGGCATTGCCACACCGCCAGCGAAGAAGGCGGACACCATCAAGGGCCACAGACCGCCGCTAGTGAGCCAACCCAATGCGCAAGATGCCGCGCCGAGAGAGGCTGCTCCGAAAATCAACTTACGCCGATCCATCTGGTCCGAAAGCCAGCCGATGGGATATTGCAATACCAAAGCCCCGGAGAACAGCATCGCGATGAACAGCGCTATCTGTGTCGCCGTGAGCCCTATCTGAGTGCCGAAAACCGCGCCCATACCCGTTTGCGTCGCGAAGGCGCTGCCAAGCAAAAATATCCCGACGGTGCCGAGCGGCGAGCCGGTGTAAAGGTCACGCAAAGGCATAGGACGGACAACTTCGACAACTGGGACCGGGGTGGCGGAAAGCAGGATTGGCGCAAAGGAGATCGAAACGAGAATCGAGGCACACATAAACAGCACTGAGGTCCCGGCATCGCCTAACGTCAGCAGGCCCTGTGCGCCGATGATACCCAGCGTCTGCGCGATCATATAAGCCGACAGCACCTTGCCGCGCGTCTCATTGGTGGCAGCGTTGTTCAGCCAACTCTCGGCAGTGACATAGATACCCGACATGCAAATGCCCAAGAGCAGTCGCAGCACAGTCCAAGCCCAAGGTTCGGTCAGCAACGGAAAGGCGATCAGCCCCGCCGACATAAAGCTGCCAAGCGCCGCGAAGACGCGCACATGCCCTACCCGTTTGATCATCAGCGGAGATAAGCGCGCGCCCAACAGAAAACCCATAAAATAGCCCGATGTAACGATGGCCAGTTCAGCAGTCGAAAAACCCTCAATCCCGCCGCGCAGGCCGATAAGGGTGAAATGCATGCCGTTGCCGAGCATGATGAACACAATGCCGAGTAAAAGGGGCCAGACCCTGAACAACACTTTAATCATGAAACCTCCTTTCGCGCCCTGTTGATTTTTTGTGCAGCCTGCGGCTTTGCCGCGTCCAACTGCATGCGTTTGTTATTTGAGCCGATAATTGCCATTGAAAGTTCAAATCCAGATGGTTTTGTGCGCAGCTGTGAAGATAAAGCTTGATTAGCCATTGAAAAGGAATGCCTTTGTCGTCAGCCATTTCGTTAGAATAGGCTATAGTCTCTTTATCAAGCCTGATTGTGATTTATTCGTTTAATGTCTGTGTATAGGGATGGCTGGACAGAATTTGAAAAGTCATATTGTTTACCCATGGCGAAATTCCTCGAATATTTACGTTCGAATTTTTCTGGTTTTCGAGCAGATATTATTCGAATTGATTCATCTGTTTTCACTTAAAGGCAAACCACAAGCAATGTTAACGCTATGCCGATTCCAAGAGGGATGAATATATCTTCCTCATCACAATGGTCGGAGTCTTTAATCAATCGAGCATGTGGATCAAAAAACTGTTTGTGTTCCCTAAAAAAATGCCGTGTCACTTCCAAATTGAAGACTCTTTAGCTCGGTCCACTCAATCGTATATCTTACATGCGTGCATTATAATTATTACATAATTATAAACAAGCGGCTTCTAACCATATCATTTTCTGTTATATCACGGCTCGCCATGCTGATATGGATTTTACGACATAAGCAAGTGCCCTATGCTCGTAATAGGCTGCGCACTAAGGTGCAAACCATCTCATCCTGTTATCGCTACTTTACAAGCTCGATCTGGCCAAGGGTATTTAACCCGACGGGATGAGCCGCAAGATAGCAGATTAACTACGTCCTTAAATATTGGCGTGATCTCAGGTTTTAGGAGTGACTTCTATTTTGGCACGAATAGGCCTATCTATTAGCCAGTTTGCGTTTAGGGATTATGCATTATTATGATCCAGTCTTATCGTTTCAAATCAATTAATGATCCACCCTTATGGTTTCGGGTTTTATCATTCGGTTTACAACTTTTGCCTAATCTGTTGATTTCCGACACAGGCGGTTCCAGCCTTAACGTTGCAATAACATGTGAATGATATGCCATTTAGGCCGTTTGCATGTTAAGCACGAACAATATTTTCTTTATTAGCTTCTCTTAAAACCAATCCCCTTACCTTTGGCGTCAGTAATTGTCCCATATACTTCACTTATACTTATTGGATAAACATAAGTCTCTTATTATGTGATTGATTACCGTTAATTTTAAAATACTTCACGAGCATGTCCTTACTAGAATATATCCCTTCACTATCTCGATCAGACATATCACTTGCTACGATATAATTGTCAATTTCACTAATTATTTTGCCATACTGATTCTTCGATGATGATCACACAACGCCACAATTATCAATATTCGCCATGTTGCTAATACTTTGATTAGCGGTGCGAGTAAAATGTCCGCTGCAGCAAGGGGTTAGTTTTAAATGGCAAAAAGAAGAGTGCTAAAATAGCGTTTCGATTTACAACCCATTTTATAAGCAATGGAATTGAGATACTTAATAAAAATGCTAAGATAGCCAGTGATGTCAAAAATATTATATTATCTGCTGTACTTTTAGAAGTATAACCATATGCATAACTATACGCATTGTATTCAATCCATTTGTGAAATATGAGAATATATAGACTAGAGCTCCCTAGTGCCAACGGTATACGCATTAAGGCTTTATTTTTTGCAATAAACCATGAAACACTCAGTATAAAGTAAATGCCGCATGCGGCCCCTAACGTCGCTAAAGTAGGTACTTTATATAGTCGCTTATTTAAGTCGGTGTGCGCTTCTGAAAACGATATAATACATATAAAAATAATTATAGATAAAATAAATAGATAAGTATTTGGAGAAAAGTTAATAATCTTATCTTTAAGTAAGAAACCCGATATAAAGTATACCGATGTTATCAATATGATATCGATTGAAAATGGTAGTTCTGGCAATTTGATGAGCGAGTTAAAGATCGTTAAATCACTATCGCTAACCATACCAATTAATAATGAACCAGAAAATAAAAATATCAGTAATAAAATAGACTTGTTATAGTAAGATAAGGCGTTAAACCGAGTAAAGCGAAAAATAAAATAACTAAAGCAATATACTGAAAATAAGTGAGTTAGAAACCATAATGGCACCCATCTTATGGTGTTGCCATTTCCATAAAAAATACCTTTTAGCTGGGATATAAGATTATCATCTTGAGAAATAACACTGAAGAAAAAAAGCATAAAAAGCACAGAAAAGTATGGTTTGAGCAGCGCTTCTGCTTTTTTAAAAATAAACGCTTTAGGAGAAATTGAATAAGAAAAAAACACCCCAGATAAAAAGAAAAACAGTGGCAACCGAAACAAAGCCATTGGTTCAATTATTTCTGGAAAAAAAGACTTCAAATTACTGTGAAAAATAGCCACTAAAGTAATTGATATACCTTTTGCTACATCAATATAAATAGTGCGATTTATCATATCTACCTCAGAAAGCAATCGAACACCATGTAAGCGGAAGATAATCGGTGACTATAATCTTTGATCTATAAAGCTATAGCCAACTGTTATTCTTCGTTTGATTGCAACCACATCTACTTTTCGCTCAACATGGTTTTGAACCATTTATGCTTAAGCCTATTAAGGGAATTACACTAAATCCATTTAGGCTAAATTATTCAGTCAAAATTCTAAACTACAACATTAAAGTTAGCACAAAAAACAATTCAAGCAAATGCCAGAAATTTTAACTAAAAAGCACATTTTTAAAAAAATACCGATAACAAGTAGCAACAACTACCGTTTTAGTCTTTATGCATTGCGCAGTTTTCAAACCTACACTCTACTTTGACATTAGAGTAAACACTTGTTTTTAATTGTTATTTATGTTTTATAAAAGTATAAGCGCGTACTATTTATCTAATATTACTGTGAACATCATCAAAAATTAATAATAGTATATCCGTACCATTTTATTGTGAGCTCTTATGATGACCAAAAGTCCGTTTCTAAATCAAATGAGACAAGAAATGCATATGCGGGAATATCGCATTAGAACTGAAAAAGCCTACTTTTATTGTAAAATCTGCAGCAAATGCACCACCGACAGCTGTGCTGCTGATATAACAAATTAAATACCGGCAAGGTAGGGAAATGCTATCGACAACACCGATAAAATAAACATCTACAAAGGATGTAAAGCCTTTATTATATGGCTACAATTAATCTTTTTTGTTTTATCATCGGCTCAGCGTCAAGCTCAATCGAGACAATATTAGCGTCAATAATCTGCTTTTCAGAACAACAATTTCTGCCTTTATGCTTTGACTCGTAAAGCGCCCTATCGGCAGTTTCCATCAGTACCCTCGGATTGCATCCTCGATGCGGAATGATCGAGCTTACCCCAAAGCTTGCAGTAACCCAGGGATTACCAGATGCTTTACTGTGAGGGATTTTAAGCGCTTCAATGGTTTTTCGAATACGCTCTGCAACTAGCATCGCACCATTTGAGTCTGTTTCCGGCAGAATAACGGCAAACTCTTCTCCTCCGATACGCGCTATTTTGTCCAGATGCCTAAGATCCATCCCTTTCAGCGTACTCGCCACGCTAAGTAGGCAATTATCGCCTTGCTGGTGACCAAAAGTATCGTTAAACATTTTAAAACAATCGATATCCATCATGATCACCGCCATTGCGGTTGCAGATCGGGATGCTCTTTGCCACTCATCAGAGAAAATCTCATCAAATTTCCTTCTGTTAACCAGTCCTGTAAGACCATCTAGTGTTGATAGCATTAGCAGTTGTTGGTTAGTTTCTTCAAGCTGTTGCTGTAATTCTTCCAGCTCGGCTAGCTTATGATCGAATTCTATGTTTTTTTGGTGCAGTGCATGTTTTTGTTCATATAACTGAAGAAAAACGCTGATTTTACTGCTGAAGATGTCGGCATTAAGGGGTTTAACTAGGTAATCAACGGCTCCGGATTGGTAGCCTTTAAATATGTTTGCGTCAGCACTTGATTCTGCAGTAATAAAGATAATCGGGATATTCCGGGTTTTCTTATTCCCTCGCATCAATTCAGCAACTTCATAACCATCCATCGTCGGCATCCTTACATCTAGCAGTACCAGAGCAAAGTCATTGTCGAGTGTATGGGCTAGCGCTTGTTCTCCAGAAGTTGCTCTGATAAGTGTTACGTTAAACTCAGAGAGAAGATGATCTAATGTAATCAGATTTTCTATCCGGTCATCTACAATCAAAATTTTAGGGGGTGCTAGCATAGTTAACATTCACATATAGTATTTAAAAAGTGACCTATATCTTTCAGAGAAAGAATATGGTCTGCATTGGCAGCCTCTATTGCTGCTTGTGGCATAGTCTTTACTTCGGCGCTGTCTAAAGACTGAACAACCGTTAACCCACCCCGTTGTTTTATTTTTTTTAGCCCTGCCGCGCCATCTGAATTTGCGCCGCTAAGGATAATGCCAATTAACTCGTTGCCAAAGTAATCAGCTGCACTCTCAAACAGCACATCAATGGAAGGGCGAGAGTAGTTAACCGGGGGATCGATTGAAAGTGCGGTACAACCATCAAACCCAACAAGAAGATGATAATTAGACGGCGCAATATATAAGCTCCCGCGTTTAATCGGATCTTTATCTTCCGCTTCTTTGACAGCCAAAGCCGTTTTAGCTGCAAAGTGAGTGGCTAAGTGACTCTCAACATGCGGGCTGATATGTTGCGCTAATAATATCGGTATGCAGAAAGTTGATTTTAGTTCAGCAAGTATTGCGCCTACAGCCGCTAATCCGCCGGCTGACGCACCAATAACCACGGCTCTATAATGTATATTATTACAGCTCATGGCTTATCTCCCGCGTTTTTTTCGATAGATTTTTTCTGGTTCTGAAACCAATTCGAACTTATCAGCTATGTCTGCAAATCTAAGGCTCTCTTTTGAGCCTAAGCATAAAAATCCGCCAGGTATTAGGCTATCATAAAATAGATTAAAGACTCGGTTTTGTAACTCTCGGGTAAAATAGATAAGAACATTGCGGCAAAAAATAACGTGCATCTCACCAAAAGCACCATCGGTTGCCAGATTATGAGGAGTAAAAAGTACTTTATCTTTCAGTACATTTTTCATGATCACATGATCATAATCTGCCGTGTAATAATCCGAAAATGAGGCGCTACCATTAGCAGCCTGATAGTTAGCGCTATACTGGCGAATTAAATCCATTGGGTAGATCCCTTTTTTCGCCTTTTCTAAAATGGACTCATTAAAATCGGTCGCATACACCTGCGCCCGCTCTTTCAAAGACTCCTCGTGTAAAATAATTCCCATCGAATAGACTTCCTGTCCCGCAGAGCAACCAGCATGCCAAATTTTTAAAAAGGGGTAAGTGTGTAGATGTGGGATCACCAGTTCCCTTACTTTTTTATAGAACCAGGGATCACGAAACATTTCAGTGACATTGATGGACAGATCCAATAAGAGTTGTTCAAAAAAATTAGCATCATGAATCACTTTATGCTGCATTTCTGCGTAATTTTTTATTCCTTCTATGCCGCAACGATACTCCAACCTTCTCTTGGTGTGAGCAAGAGAATACTCTCTAAAGTCATAACCATATTTTATATAAATGGCTTCGAGCAGAAGCTGAATTTCCAGCTGTTCATTTGTTATATCATTCATATTAGTATAACCAGACTCGTATCATTGACAGGAGCTTTTCGCTATCGATGGGTTTGGTAAGATAATCACTAGCCCCGGCTTCAATACATTTACTTCTGTCACCTTTCATCGCTTTTGCAGTGAGTGCAATAATGGGTAGGTTGTTATGCTTTCTCTGCATGCGGATCTGTTGCATCGCTTCATAACCATCCATTTTAGGCATCATTATATCCATGAGTACGATATCGACATCTGGATTTTCTGTTAATTTAACAAGACATTCCATACCGTCTCGTGCGATGGTGATATCCATGCCTTTATCTTCTAGAATGCTGGAAAGAGCAAAAACATTTCTCATATCATCATCAACCAATAGCACTTTTTTACCACTTAGCACTGACTCTTTATTGTGCACGGCTTTTAAAATACGCCGCTGTTCAGCCGGCAAATTAGCCTCAATCCGATGTAGAAACAGGGCTGACTCATCTAATAACCGCTCTGGAGATTTAACACCTTTAATGATAATGCTTTCGGCATAACGATTAAGCTCTTTTTCTTCGGCTGCAGTCAGATCTCTACCGGTGTAGACGATAATGGGGACTCGCGCAGCCGTTTCGCTGCGTCTTATCGCTTCGAGTAACTCAAAGCCGCTAATATCTTCTAACCCAAGATCTAGGATCATACAGTCGTAACGATTTCTTTCGAGTTCATCTAACGCCTGCTTCCCTGTTGAAACAGCAACAATATCTAGATCGTCTTCACCAATCAGCTGCTTAATGCTTGCTCGCTGAATGTCATCGTCTTCAACAATAAGTAGTCGTTTGACTGATTTAGAGATAATACCTTCAATGTTAGCGAAGGCTTTATCTAATTTTTTGATATCGACTGGCTTGGTTAAATAGCCAATCGCGCCCATCCGCATCGCCTCAAGATTGTTATCACTGGCTGACATAAAATGCACCGGAATGTGGCGTAAACTTGGATTTTCTTTAAGGCGTTCCATCACTGTCCACCCGTCGATACCCGGCAGACCAATATCCAAAATAATGGCACTCGGTTTATAATAATCGGCAAAGTGCAGGCCGGTTTCACCGGTTTCCGCGACGATGCATTTAAAGCCTCTTTCACGGCCAAAGTCGCGCATAACGCCGGCAAAAGCTCGGTCATCTTCGATAATCAGCAGCGTTCTATCTTCAGGAGCAGGATCAGAAATGATAGATTGTCTGTCATCCTCCACATAGCTTGCAATTTTGGGTATATCTGCGGCAACAGAAATAACTGCGGCCTCTGAATTAGAGGTTCGAGATTCATGAATCTTGGGTGCTAGAAGTTTAGGCACATTTTCTGCAGAAGCGCCTTTCGCTTGGTACTCAAGGGGTAAAAACACGGTAAAAGTACAACCTTTACCTTCTTCACTTTGCAGCTCAATTGAACCACCGAGTAAATGGGTAAGCTCTTTAGAGATAGACAAGCCAAGTCCGGTCCCACCATAATTGCGGCTAGTACTTCCATCGGCCTGCTGAAAGGCCTGAAAGATAGCAAGATGCTGCTCTTTTTTTATGCCAATACCGTCATCTTTTACTGAGAAAGCCACTAAATTATGCAAAGGCATGTGCAACTTTTTAGCGATTTCTGCTGAAGGCCGAGCTATATCAAGCGTTACAGCACCTTCATGGGTAAACTTAAATGCATTGGTCAATAGATTACGTAAAACTTGTTGCAGGCGCTGAGAATCAGTCCGTATAGTATCAGGAAGGTTGTCGGCTAAATTTATCTGAAAGTCTACGCCCTTATCTGCCGCCATATCCTGATATAAACGGCTAATATCAGATTCAATAGCAGTAAAACTGACATCTTCAATATGCAGATCAACTTTGCCAGCTTCTACTTTAGAAAGATCTAAAATCTCATTGATTAATGAAAGCAAATCTGCACCAGATGAGTTGATTGCATTGGCAGATTCAATTTGCTTATTAGTCAGATTATTATCTTTGTTATTGGCAAATAACTGCGAGAGTATCAGAATACTATTCAATGGTGTTCTTAACTCATGGGACATGTTCGCTAAAAATTCGGATTTATATTTACTTGAAATTTCGAGCTCTTTTGCTTTTTCTTCAACTATTTGTTGCGCGGAATAAAGCTGATCATTTTTCCCCTGCATCTCAATTTGTTGGCTTTCAAGTGCTTTGGTGCGTTCCTCCAATTCTTCATTGGTGACGCGCAGTTCTTCTTGCTGCGCTTGCAGCTCAGTTTCAGATTCTTTGAGTACTTTGGTTTGCTCTTCGAGCTCTTCGTTAGTAACGCGCAACTCTTCCTGTTGGGTCTGCAGAGCTTGCTCAGAAAGTATTAACGCTTCTGTTTGTTGTTTCAGTTTATGGTTAGATTTACTTAAACTTTCCTGATGATGTTGCGCCTGCTCAAGCAGTGAGCTGATCTCAAGACGGGCATTGGCAGCATTAAACAAAATGGCAGCACTGCCAATCACTTCTCTGACGAATGTCTTCTGCAGTGCGCTAAAGGGTGTAATAGAGCCAAGTAATACAACACCCAGTAAATGTTCATCTACCGCCAGAGGTATTGCCATAAAATGACTGGGCGTCACCTCACCCACCCCATAATTTAATACTGGCGCATTTTGAACTACACCGGAAAATATAAGGATCTCTTTCTCAAGTGCAGCTTGCCCTACCATGCCCTCACCCAGCCGGATCTGGTTAAAATTACCTTGCCTGTCCGTAAACGAATAACTGGTTTTAAGTACTAAAATATCTTGGTCTAACAGATATAAAGCGCCAAGTTGCGCGTTCATATGTTTGCTGAAAAAAGAGATAAACAAATTTGAAAGATCGCTGAGTTGCAGATCACCGCGCAGTTGATTATCGAGGCTCTCTTTACCTGAATTAATCCAATCCAGCTCACGCAGCTTTTCGGCCATATTATTGAGTGCCAAGCCTAAATCACCGATCTCATCCCCCCGGTCTAACACTAAAGATGTGTTCAATGTTCCTTTTGCAATATCCTGCGCAAATTTCATGCTGTGGATAAGCGGATCAGTGACAGAACGGGAAAAATTAACAGCGATAAAGCTGATAATAAAAAAGACAATCGCTGCTGCAGCGAATATTGCCTGATAAAGAAAAAAGATCGGCTCGGTGACTTCATCTTCATTGATTTTAGAGATCAGATGCCAATTGTATCCGGGGACGTTGAGCTGGGTATAAATCACAAGCACCGAGCGACCAGCACTGTCTATATAGGTATTTTGCCCGCCTATTTCTCTGGCGTTTTTTGCATCCGTCCAGTAGCCTAAATCTTTGTCGAAACTAAAGCCTACGACATACCTGCCATTCCCCATAGTGGCAAGATCACTGCGGAACTCAATTTTAGTAGAGTGCGGATTCTCGCCAATAAGATACGATTCGCCAGTTTTCCCCAGACCGACACGTGAATCAACAATATTAGAAATCAGACTGGGTAATATTTTTACCGCGACAACGGCGATGATATTGCCCCGGCTATCGCGTACAGGACTAGAAAAATAGGCCGTTTTTTGTTGGCCAAGCGTATTACTTGAATCGAAATCAGAAAATGCAGTTTCACCGCTAGTAATCGCCTTGTTCCAAGCTTGCGTTAGCGCAGGGTCATTGCCCTTATTAGTGGCAAGTAATGAACCTAATCGCGGTTTCTCTTTTATAGAGAATAGAATGGTTGCCTCTTTAGGATCTAAAATTAAAAAGTCATCATAATCATAATTGCTGATAAAAGTTTCAAAAAAAGAGCTGTCATCATCTTTAGTGGTTACTTGACGTTCATCCATGTTCTGAATGAACTCTTTCAGCCTTATTGTCCTGGCAAGCGTATCTAAACTAATTAAACGCTCTTTAAAGAAGGTGTCGATAGAGGTGGAACGCAGCGATTGTATGTAAGCGCTCAATTAACCGCACATACCAATAACCTTCAAATGTGACATGATTATTTCCTAACTAAATCTAGGAAAAC
>NZ_JBEOPP010000076.1:0-17825 GCF_040310185.1 Shewanella sp. T24-MNA-CIBAN-0130
TAAAGTCTGAAGTAGTTGATGAGCCTATATTGTTTATGGATGCTATGCATCCAACTCAAGCGACAAAAGTAAGTTGTGGCTGGATAAAAACAGGGCATGACAAAGCGATAGAAACAACGGGTAGTCGGACTCGATTAAATCTAGTTGGTGCAATTGATTTGAATGACTTAGCTGCCGCTCAAGTGAAGCGTTACGATAAAGTGAATGGTGAAACTATTCAGCATTTTTTCGAGGAGATAAGAGCGTATAACGGCAGTGATAAGCGAATTCATTTAATTTTAGATGGTGCAGGTTATCACCGAGCACAAGTCGTAAAGAATAAAGCAAAAGAGCTTAATATTGGGCTTCATTACCTCCCGCCTTACAGCCCCAATTTAAACCCAATAGAACGTTTGTGGAAGGTAATGAATGAGCATGTGAGAAATAACAAATATTTTGCAACGGCGAAAGAATTCAGGGATAAAATTGATGAACTTTTTAGTCAAACACTTCCCCTGATAGGTGATATTTTAGGGAGTAGAATTAATGACCATTTTCAGGTGTTAAAACATGCACCTTGAAGAATGATGGGTATATACAACGCACACCCCCGGTTCTTTATACAAAGCTTATCCAGCAGAAGAAGCTCGGCGTATCTTGAAGAAAATTGAATTTCACTACACCCCAAAACATGCCAGTTGGTTGAATATGGTAGAAATTGAGATTGGCGTGATGAACAGGCAATGTTTGGATAGACGAATTGCCACTTGGGATGATCTACGACTTTCGCTTACGGCTTGGGAAACAGCCAGAAATAGCGAGAATGCTCGTATTAAGTGGATGTTTGATGTAGATAACGCTCGGTTGAAACTCAACCGAGCTTATAAGCTTTTAAACAGTCAGAATTAAATGGAATTAGTACTAGTGTGTTGACATTCAACGGGAATAAAACCCAGTCACCCAAGAGGGTTGGCGGATATTTAACCATTTCTCTAGTTTTTAGTTACCTTTATTGACTTGCAGGTAATGAATGATAGTCTTATATTGCCCATGTGTGGGATGCTAGCCAATATCTATGTAGCATCATTGTCTTCGTCTCATTCTCATCGCTCTTATAACAACGTTCATAAAAGTATCCATCATCATCCTATAAACTGCCAGGTTGATAGTCAGCTATATACGTTCGATAGTTCAGTAATGCTGGTTTGGTGTCAGCTGTTAAATGATGTGGCGTCACAAGTGAGCATCGTTAGACACAATCTTGGGTTAGAATCATGCGTTAGAAGAGCTCATCAAAATGCTTTGTGGATTTGAAATTGCTCTGGGTGATGTTTTAGAACCCATTCAAACGAAAAAACGGGATGACTCAGACGGACAAGAGTTTAGTCAATTGGCGTTTTGCTCAAGCGTAAAAATATTTAGCATTAGACAGAGTCCTATCTAATTAGAAAAGTCACACTAAATTAGATCTAGTACACCTAATAAGACATCTTTCAACTAGATCCCTTTGGTGTACTGATTTGATATGGTGGGTTGTACCTGCTCCGTCAGCCTCTCAATTGCGGCTTGATCACCGGCAATCAATTTGCGTAATGCTTCGATAAAATCAGCTTTTGACCCATTGATCTGTGTGGATGTTTTAATATCTCGTAAATCCACCAACAGGCTAGTGAACTTGCCAGCCAAGTCACCGACAATATCCAAATTCATAAAGTTATGATTATTGTATAAACTATTGTGCGACCCCTTTTGTTTATCAATAACAAAAGCATTGTCCTTCACATTGATGATTGATGCATGCTTAGCGCATTTCGGCAGGCACTGGTTATCTACTCTATCTTTTTTACAACCGGTGACTTGGTGGAAAAAACACTGGCGGCTGGTCATTAATAATGTGGGATGATAAATGCTGTAATGTAGCTCGAAAGCTTCTGGGCATTTAATCGATCTGATTTGCTTTCGTGCGAGTTCGTTCGAGATAAAAGCGCCGCTACAATTAAAAGTCCGTTTTAGCGCTTCAAGACTAAACGAGTTACTCAGGTTGAGTTGAGGGCCGGCTATCCAGTCAATATTGGCGTTAAATGCCGCAAATCCGATACCAGTATTATTAGCCACAATATGTTTAGGCTGCACAGCGTTGAGTAGGGCAACGGCTTGGGAGAAGTCATCGCCAATAAGGATTGATGGAAACCAAGGAGCCAGATTTTGATTGTCGTTAAACAATTTAACCAGCCGATTAAAATGCTTGCCTATCTTTTCAGGTATTAGGTAATAGCAAATATCAGCGATTTCACCCAGTTCAATGTCTTTGTCATTCGCAATCAATACCACCAGCTTTGCTGCGCGGTCTTCCTTTGAGCTGGCGTTAGATCCTAGAACAATACTGGGTACTTGAACGTCTTCAATGAGTGGTTTGTCACCATTTAATTTGTGTTCAATTTGGCGTTTAAGTTCAGTTATCAACTTATACGACAGGTAGGTGCCATCAGTGAAACGTTCAAAATCAAGTTGTTCAATCCGGTACTTATCATTATTTAAACTGCTGAAGCGTTTGGTTAATGTTGCTTGGTCAATCGAATGGGATGCCGGTTGTTTATGGGTGTCAACGCGAACTGAAAAGCGTAAGTCATCTGCAGTAACATCGACGTCAAGCTGACCATTTTCTTGGGTGATAAACGTAAACTTCAGCGGGATTTTATCTATGACCATGCTGCTCGTTAGTTTATCTAGCGTCTGGATAATATCTGTTTTATCGTCGTAAATTTTCTGCTTCACAGCATCGATTTCGACTGGGCTTTTTGCATTGGTAAGTTGGATAAAATAATCGTTACTATTGTCTCGCGGGTTATCAATAAACATATCTTTATTGATATTGTTATTGAGATAACCATCGGTAAAATCACGATTAAAAACTTGATGTAAATTAATTTTTTCATCGACAAGTGGTTGGTTTTGGTAATATCGCTGTAATTGCTTACGCCAAGTATTTACCACAGTGTACACATAATGAGGCTTCTTGATCCGACCTTCAATTTTGAGTGAATCTACTCCAGCCTCAGCAAGCTCAGTTAATTGGTGGTAAGAAGAGTTATCTTTCATGTTGAGTGGGAATTCTTTAGCCGCTTTTGCAGGTTGATAGGCGTCGCGGCAGGGTTGGCTACAACGTCCTCGGTTGCCTGAATTACCGCCATGAACGGAGCTGATATAGCAAAGCCCTGAGAAACTGATGCAGTTTGAACCGTGTACAAAAACCTCCGTCGCCATATTCAAGGCGTGCGACACTTGAGTTAGGTCGCGGATCTCTTCAAGGGTTAACTCGCGTGAAAGGTTGGTTCTGCTCGAGCCTAATTGATGTAAAAACTCGATTTGGCCACTATTATGAGTTGTGACCTGAGTCGAAGCATGAATGTCTAAGCTCGGAAAGTAATGACCAAGAATGTAGAACAACCCCAAGTCTTGCACTATAACGCCGTCAATATCAGTATTCACGAGGCGGTTTAACAGCCGAAATAACGCCGGAACTTCCGTTTCAATAATGATGATATTCAGGGTGAGAAACATCTGACAATCGTGCTTGTGTGCTAATGCAAGTAGAGGGTTGAGCTCATCAAAGCTGACGTTTATCGCTCGGTTTCTTGCATTGAAGTTATCTAAGCCAAAATAAACCGCATCTGCGCCAGCAACAATGGCCGCTTTAATGGCTTCAACATCGCCGCCAGGGGCAAGTAGTTCGATTTTTTTATTCACTGAAAATAACTCGGGTTAACGAAAGGGGACTGCTTTTACAAGCGCGGCGTATTTTACGGTGTGAGAAGCCGCATGTCTATGCGGCCACACAGATGGTGACCGCGATGGGTCAATCAAGTTGACATTATATTGCCAATCACAATCATTGGTGAATTTTTAATCACTGTTTTGGTTTTTTGTTACCTTTATTAACTTGCAGGCAATGAATGATGGCCAGACCAAGACAAACAGTCGTCAGTTTAGATGACTCGTCTTATGATCACCTTTGTTCACATGTTATCCATAAACCGAGTGACCAGCCTTAGCGAAACCGCCAGCGTTAACAACTTCGGTGAAATAGTGCAGTGCTTTAAGAACTCAGTGCATAACCAAAAGGAATGAAGTTAATCATTAATATTCATTTTTTTTATCATTTGAGCAAGCGTAAACTCTCAATATCAACTAAAAAATCGATATTTGAAACGAAATGTTATCTCCATTAAATACCCATAGCGCCTTTTTGAAGGGCAAAACAACCTTAATCGTCCAAGTGAGTGGTCTATGTTTATTTGCTTGGCTATGTCAGTGGGCGGCTCACTCGGTTCATTCTGTTATTCCAGGAAGCGTTATTGGCTTAGGCGTATTATTGATATTATTATCTTGCCAATGGCTACCCGAAAAAGTCGTCAACCAAGGCTCGGCATGGTTAATTGGCGACTTACTTTTATTTTTCATTCCCCCCGTTGTCGCGGTTACCAAATATAAATCAATACTAGAAAACTATGGTGCTGAGTTGATTATGTGCATGTTACTGGCCAGTACCAGTGTGCTATTAGGTACGGCTGTTATCGTTGACAAGTTATTTAAGTTTGAACGTAAACAACGTCTAAACAACATTTCCTCACAGCGCTCACACCTTAAGTAACCGCTCTTTCAAATTGAATTTAATGGGTAGCAACAATGAACGATTCATTATTAGGCGCTTTGTGTTTATTACTCACATTGGCAGGATATTACCTCAGTAAGCGGCTTTATTTACGCCAACAACGGGTTTGGTTTGCCCCCATTATCATGGCCCCGACGATTATTTTGTTGACCGTGGTTATATTTCAAATTCCACTGGTCGATTACTTTCAATTTACCCATTGGCTGCCCGCTTTACTGGCACCTGCCACGATTGCATTTGCGGTGCCCATTTATCGTGAACGGCTACTAATCAAACGTTATCCGTTAACGATAAGCCTTGGGGTAATGGCTGGGTTATGTTTAGGCGTTGGATCCTCATGGTTGATTCTCCATTTCACCAATATGCCGTCAGCGCTTTCTCGTAGTTTAATCGTAAGATCGGTATCGACCCCGTTTGCCATTGAAGCAACAAGTGCATTTGGTGGCATACCGGAATTAACCGCAATGTTAGTCTTAGTCACAGGTATTATGGGAATGCTGATTTGTGAGCCCCTTTTTAAAGCGGCTAAGATACAAAGCAGCTTAGCGAGGGGGATTTCTTTAGGGGCATCTGCACATGGTGCTGGAGCGGCTAAAGCGAATCAAATTGGTCGGGAAGAAGGGGTTATCGCCAGCTTAACCATGATTTTTACCGGTATTGCCATGGTTATCACCGCGCCCTTATTTGCGTTACTGTTTTAGCTCACCTCAGAGCGGTTTAAGCCATTGCTGTGAGTGGCGCTGTCTAAAAATTTATATATTAAAACAAGAGTGGGGAATTGATTGGTCCATTCGTCGCTATTAGGTCCCATTACACATTGATTGTGGATTCTATTGCTAAACAGGCCATACAACGCGAACAGCTATAACAGAAAAAAGTTGATGGGTTCGCTTGTCCTGATTTAACAATGGATCACCCATTGTTGAGCTTTCTTCTCGCTTGGCAAAACACCTTGTGTCTGCTGGGGGTAAACTGCGAAATAAACCTTCGCGTCTTCAAATCAGTAAAGTCATTACCATTGTGTTATTTTATCGCTCCGCTAAGCACTATTACGGCTAATTTTTGCCGTTACTCCACCAAAGAATGTCCTGAATTCTTCTATACCGTCAGATATTGCTTACCCGCTGCTGAATCGGCTTTAATCTGCCATGATACGTTGATTAAAATCAAACGTTCTATGCTATGTATGTCTGCATTTTTCATCAATACCCATGCTTAGTCGACAGTAAAAGTTATTAACACATGAAGACGCCTTGTGAGCAAAAGAATTGCAAGTTTGATATGGAACTGGTGAAATATTCTGATTTTGCTTATTTACCTCATCTTTTAACTCGATGAGAGGTTAAGTAAATTATCTGACAATGAGCCCAAATCGTTTCAGACTTAATACTACTCTGATGTATGCTTCGCACTTCGCTTGACAATACGTTGTGCGTTAAAATCAAAAAAGGATCCATTTGATGTGGTTACAACGAGAATTGACTCTTAAGACACAGCGGCGAGGATTTCATTTAATTACCGACGAAGTGATCACAAAGCTGCCCGAGCTGAGATCCATAAATGTTGGATTATTACATGTGTTTATTCAGCATACCTCTGCATCACTAGCGATTAACGAAAATGCAGATCCCACTGTTCGTGGCGATATGGAGCGGTATTTTAATGTACTCGCACCAGAAGGTGCGGCATACTTCCAGCATACAGATGAAGGTGCTGATGATATGCCTGCTCATATTAAGTCGACGTTGATAGGTGTTAGTCAGACTATCCCTATTACTAACGGGCACCTGAATCTTGGCCTTTGGCAAGGTTTATATTTATGCGAGCATCGCGATCATGCTTGTTCGCGCACCATTATTGTCACGTTGCAAGGTGAATGATTTAAAAGATAAAATGGCAATGTTAAGGAAACTGTGCTGGATATTTGATATACATATTTCACGTTCAACCATGACTTTACTTGTGTCTGTAAATGTAAAGATGTTAAATTTAGGCATCAAAGGTAGATGGGTAAAATATGTAATTTTACCCGCGCAGTTTTAGCATAATATTTTGGCATATTATTTTGCCTATAAATGTTTTATACATAAAAAATGGCCCTAAAATCCAAAAATAAATTACGCATAATAATAGGTGGGTTAACGTGATATCTGTATATTTGGTTGACGACCATGAACTCGTTAGAACGGGGATCCGTCGTATTTTGGAAGATGAGCGTGGTATTAAAGTCATCGGTGAAGCACCTGATGGAGAAACCGCGGTACAGTGGTCGCGACAGAACGAAGCAGATGTCATTTTAATGGACATGAATATGCCAGGTATGGGGGGATTAGAAGCTACTCGTAAAATTTTGCGCTACCAGCCCGATGCAAAAATTATTGTATTAACTGTACAAACAGAAGATCCATTTCCGACAAAAGTGATGCAGGCGGGTGCCTCTGGGTATTTAACCAAAGGGTCTACTTCACCTGAAGTATTACGCGCTATTACTCAAGTAGCTCGAGGTCAACGTTACTTGTCGTCAGAAATCGCCCAGCAAATGGCTCTCAGTCAATTTAACCACTCTGATGAGAACCCATTTAGCAGTTTATCTGAACGTGAGTTGCAAATCATGATGATGATAACCAATGGCGAGAAAGTTAATGATATTTCTGAAAAATTAAATTTAAGCCCGAAAACCGTCAACAGCTATCGTTATCGGTTATTTGCTAAGCTTGGGATCGGCGGAGATGTTGAGTTGACCCGTTTAGCTATCCGTTACAAAATGCTCGATACAGGTTCATTTTAGTCGGGAATACGTTATTCCTCGCAACGCATTAAGTAGCTTTAATCATGTCTAGTGGTTTTAACGCCAAATCCTTTTTAAAAAATGTTACTTCAGCGCCTGGGGTTTATCGTATGTACGATAAGCGCCAACAGGTTATTTATGTTGGTAAGGCCAAAGATCTTAAAAAACGTCTTAGCTCCTATTTTCGAGTCAATATACCCAACATTAAAACCCAAGCATTGGTATCGCATATCGATCATATTGATGTGACCGTTACCCATAGCGAAACCGATGCGTTATTGCTTGAAAACGATTATATCAAACAGTACATGCCCAAATACAACGTACTGCTTCGTGATGATAAATCGTACCCGTATATTTTGTTAAGTGGCCATAAACATCCTCGATTGGCATATCACCGTGGTCCCAAACGTGAAAAAGGTCATTACTTTGGCCCTTACCCTAATGGTGGTGCAGTGCGCGAGAGTTTGCATTTAATGCAAAAATTGTTTCCTATCCGCCAATGCGATGATTTGTACTACAAATCGCGATCTCGCCCTTGTTTACAGTATCAATTAGATCGTTGTAGTGCGCCTTGTGTCGGAATTGTCAGTGATGAGGAATACAGTGAGCAGGTTAAATTAGCCAGTCTATTTTTACGCGGTAAAGACAAGCAAGTGATATCGCAATTGGTGGCAAAAATGGAAATTGCTGCCATTGATATGGAATACGAACGCGCGGCACAATATCGCGACCAAATCACCGCTTTAAGGCGGGTTGCAGAGCAGCAGGAAGTGTCGAATCAGAAAGGGGATATGGATGTCATTGGCGTCGACTATGCCTCTGGTATTGCCTGTTTTCACCTATTGTTTATCCGCGACGGCAAAATCTTTGGCAGTCGCAGTTATTATCCTTCTGTACCTGCAGAAACTGCAATCGAAGAGGTGTTGTCGTCATTTTTAGGCCAGTTTTATCTCAATGCCGATATCCAGCGTACCATTCCCAAAGAAGTCATCCTCAGTCATCACTTTGACGGCATAAAAGAGTTGCAAGCCTCTATTGAACAAGCACTAGATAAAAAGTTTGAATTAAAAACGCAAGTGCGTGGTGATAGGGCCAATTTTTTACGCTTAGCCATGACTAATGCCAGTAATGCTGTTGCCACTAGATTGTCCCATAAAAATACCGTTGAACAACGGTTCCTATTACTTGAAGAAGCACTTGAGCTTAATGAGCCTATTAAGCGGATGGAGTGTTTTGATATCAGCCACACTATGGGCGAAAGTACGGTGGCCTCGTGTGTGGTGTTTAATCGAGAAGGGCCGCATAAAGCCGATTATCGCCGTTATAATATTACCGGAATTACCGGTGGCGATGATTATGCTGCTATGGAGCAAGCGATAAGCCGTCGATTCGATAAAATTAATAACAATGGCAAAGTACCTGACTTGGTCTTTATCGATGGTGGCATCGGCCAATTAAGAGTAGCGCAAACTATTGTTGATGAGAAGTGTGTCAATATTGATCATCCGCCATTACTCATTTGTGTGACCAAAGGTGAAGGGCGCAAAGCTGGACTCGAAACCTTTACCGTTGGTGGCAGTGAACAAACCTTTGAACTCCCGAGTGATTCGCCTGCATTTCATTTAATGTTACACATCCGTGATGAGTCACATCGATTTGCGATTGCCGGACATCGTAATAAACGCCAGAAAACACGTAACACCTCTACATTAGAATCTATCGCCGGAGTGGGTCCTAAGAGGCGTAAAGCCTTGTTGCAACATTTGGGGGGAATACAAGAAGTCAAAGGCGCTAGCGTGACTGAATTGACAAAAGTACCCGGAATTAGCTTAGAAATGGCACAAACAATCCATGATACATTGCGAGGGGGCTAAATTTAAGGCAAAATTGGCGCTGCTTCTGACAATTTGGTCTTTTTATGCCGTTTAATTTACCTATTGCACTGACATTATTTCGTATTGCTTTGTTGCCCGTTTTCATCGCCGTTTTCTATTTACCTTACTCATGGGCACCATTTGTTTCAGCATTTATTTTTTGGTTGGCTGCATTGACCGATTGGTTAGACGGTTATGCCGCTCGTAAACTAGGTCAGCTAACCCGATTTGGCGCTTTTTTAGATCCTGTTGCCGATAAAGTCATGGTGTCGACGGCATTAGTGTTGTTGGTTCAGCAAAATGATAATATGTATTTAACCTTAGCTGCATTGTTTATGATTGGCCGAGAGATTGTGATTTCTGCATTACGTGAATGGATGGCCGAAATTGGCAAACGTGGTGTGGTAGCCGTTTCTTGGATTGGTAAATATAAAACCGCCGCGCAAATGGCCGCTATTACTGGATTAATTTGGAAACCGACGCCTTTGCTAACCGATGTTGCCTTTGGGTTGTTTTATATTGCGGCCGCACTGACGTTCTGGTCGATGATAAGTTATATTTCAGCAGCTTGGAATGATTTAACTGCTGAATAGCGTAATAATACTTCAATAAGATTATTTAGTGCGCAAACAGTCATAATTGCGTAAATCAACAATTGACACTCGAGGTTAATTCGGTAAAATGCCTCCCCGTAGACAAGTGACTAGTCAACAGCAAGGCTTAGGTTTTTTGTTAACTAACACATCTCTATAGTATTAGTTCGATAAGATAAGTTGAAAGACGATACCTTTCTTACACATACAATAAAGCATTAAAACGATTGAAATGCGACATTAGTTTAGTTGGATAGGTTGAAAGACGATACCTTTCTGGCAGATATAATAAAGCATTAAAAAGATATAAAATGCGACATTAGCTCAGTTGGTAGAGCGATACCTTGCCAAGGTATAGGTCATCGGTTCGAACCCGATATGTCGCTCCAATTTCTTATCTTATCCGATGGATTAGAATTTGGTATAAGTATGGCGCGATGGCAGAATGGCTATGCTACGGATTGCAAATCCGTCTATCTCGGTTCGACTCCGGGTCGCGCCTCCACAAAATTGCATTTAATGGTTACTTTTAGTAACGGTTAAAACAACACTTTGCCCGAGTGGTGGAATCGGTAGACACAAGGGATTTAAAATCCCTCGCTGAATAAGCGTGCCGGTTCAAGTCCGGCCTCGGGTACCATTATTTATAGTAAGAAATTACATACGTAGGTATGGTGTAAAAAAGCCTCAACAATAGTTGGGGCTTTTTTACGTCTGTAGTTTAGTGAATTATTACAAACGATAGCAACAGTGTGATCGAGAACCTAGATACTAGAGCGGACTACGTCCTGCTAGGTCGCTACGCTGCTATAAGAGCGGCTAATTCGAAAAGTAGGTAGGTTCTTTGGCTTAACCCTTTACATAGTGAAACTGTTTGATATGGCCTGCGGCCACTAACGTCGTGGCGCTTCATCTGCATCAGATCAAGAGGAAACCAACGGTTGTCCCTCTTTACTTTTTATAAAAGAATTGGCTTAGCCGCCTCGCAAAATTCCCCCAATTTACTTAAGCAACAGATATGAAAAGGTCGCCATGGTGATTGATTTAGGGGAAGAACAGATCCAGCTTTGGAGCTCGTTTGTAATCTACCTCGTTCTTATTCGGAAATGCTATTACTTCCGAGAAGTCATCCATGACTACCTAAAACTAGTCTGAATTACTGTCAGGCTGACGTCATTATCTTTATTGTTCTAAAGTTCAGCGTTGAATCACACCGATTGCTAACTTCATATTATTATCTAACATGCCTATGCATCTGAGTCAGTTTTGGCTTATTCTTATAGTATAAATCAAGACTAGAAGTGAGATTTGCTATGAAAATGCCTGAAACGAGTTTTTTTGAATGGCAACGTCAATTCAGCGCTGAAACTGATTGCTTAAATCACATTAAGAAAATGAGATGGCCTAATGGTTTTGTTTGCCCTAGATGCTCTTGTGAGCATGCCTATGAGCTTACAACCCGCAATGTATATGAATGCAGTCAATGTCATAAACAAACATCGGTCACAGCAGACACATTATTCCACGGTAGCCGTATTCCTATCACTAAGTGGTTTTGGGCTATCTACTTTTTAGGCTCAGATAAAGGCAGTATTTCAGCATTAAGATTGAGCAAGCACATTGAAGTTAATTGGCGAACGGCACGTTTGATATTAAGTAAGCTGAGAACAGCTATGGGCCATAGAGACAGCTTATATAGACTGTCAGGGGTCATTGAAATTGATGATGCGTTAGTAGGTGGCAGAAGGAAGGGCAAGCGTGGACGTGGAGCAGAAGGTAAAACACCTGTTTTAGTTGCCGTTGAAAGCAAAGGAAAAAGAGCTGGATTTATTGCTATGCAGGCTGTGAATAGCGTTTGCCATGATAGTGTTGAAAAGTTCGTTGCCAAACACTTAACGAGACAGCAAAAAGTGCATACAGACGGCTTACCTGCGTTGAACATTATAGATAAGACTCAACAACATGAAGCGAGGGTTACCCCCAGTGAGCTTGTTGATGAATGGCTGCCTTGGGTTCATATTGCCATTGGTAACTTAAAAGCATTTTTACTTGGGACATTCCATGGTGTTTCAGGAAAGTACCTACAAGAATACCTGAGCGAGTTCTGTTATCGGTTCAATCGTAGACAAATGGAAAGAGAAATACCTAACAGATTGTTAAATTTGGCAATCATTCACACGCCAATACATTCTTACTGAGCCAAGTGCATAGGCATGTTATCTAATGATAACTATCTATTTTTCACGTATTGATTGACAAAATAATAGCCAAAAACCTATTTCTACTTCACTTTCTTGAGTCAAATAACACTTATACTTTTTTAATTGATTTTGTTTTAGTGTCTAAAGGAAAAGAGTCAAAGCGCTGACTTTAATTTTCTTGTATAACCAGCCTTAATCTCCTAAATGACAATGTTGTCATTTAGGTTGCTAGTGCGATGTGTCAGATGAGATACTTTTAAGCGTCACCCAAGGATAAAACTCAATGAACGTATTGCTTGTCGAAGATGAACAAAAAATTGCAGATTTTATCTGCGAAGGTTTGCGCGCCAAACATTTCAATGTCACTCATTGTGCCGATGGCAATCAAGGTTATCAGGCGGCAAGCAATAATACTTATGATGTGATTATTCTCGACATTATGCTTCCGGGTAGAGATGGGTTGGATATTCTTTGTTCGCTGCGTCAACAAGGTGTCGATGCGCCCATTATTCTGCTTACTGCGCGTAATGAATTGGGCGATCGCGTTCAGGGGTTAGACATGGGCGCAGATGATTACTTAGCCAAACCGTTTTATGTTGAAGAGTTGCATGCTCGCATTCAAGCCTTGCTTCGACGGCATTGCGGCACACAGCAGCATGTTGTCGAGGTAGGCGCATTGCAACTTGATTGTATTAATCGCAGCCTTAATTGTCAGGGACAATCGGTCGAGCTTACTAGCCGAGAATTTAGCCTGCTTGAACACTTAATGCGCTCACCCAACCAAGTGTTAACCCGGGGGCAGTTGCTGGAGCATGTTTGGGGATACGACTTTGATCCTTGTACCAATGTTGTCGATGTGTGTATTAAACGTATCCGCAGTAAAATGGCTTCTTTAGAGAAGGCAGGAAAAATGGTCGGCGCCATTGAGTCTCTTCGCGGCACAGGTTATCGCTTAAGTATCCGATAAGGTTTTAATATGCATTTTCGTACTCGTATTTTTGCCATATCAATTTTAACTGTAACAGCTGTGCTTACGTTGGTTATCAGCTTAAGTTGGTCGCGTATTATGAGCGTTGAATTGACTCACCTCGATTCTCGCCTTTGTATAGAAGCAAAACGCTTAATACGCAAACGTACTTTGCATGATGTCAATAATTCTGCAATGAATATAAGAGATTTAAACGATACACTTCTTTCGGGTGGTCGGTTAATGACTGATTTAATGGACAAGTTACGAGTCAATTCACCCAGCCAATTAATGCTGTCAGTCGGTTCTGCTGAGCAAGGCTTTTTAACCGCGCCAGACGGAGTAGACGTACAAGATGTGATAAGTCGCTTAAATTGGCTACGCGCAGAGTCACTCACATTACCCCACAATAATAAAGCCGACGCGGTTTGTCAGCTGGCCTTTTTTGAACATCAGCAAAGCCGATGGCGAGCAAGCTTATTTCAAACCTCAAACCAACAAAGTTTTATTGCTGTGGATATTGCAGCCACCACAAATCAGTTAACGAATACCTTACTGACCGCGTTGGTTGTGGTTATCCCTTTTTCATTACTGCTCAGTATTCTAGGCGCATGGATTATCTCGACCAATACCATTAAACCAATAAACAGATTACATAAAGCAATGGATAAAGTGACCCAAAAAGATCTTAGCCATCGCTTGCCTGAGCATAAAGAAGACAAAGAATTCAAAATGTTGATTGATGCATACAATATGATGCTCGATCGCCTAGAGGACAGTTTTCAACAAGTTTCTCGTTTTACGGCTGATGCCGCTCATGAGCTAAAAACACCACTTACAGTGCTAAGAGGTAAGCTTGAACAAGCAGTGTTGTCTGAAAACCCATCGCTATTGGATCTCAATGCCATTCTTGATGAAGTCGGGCATTTGTCGGCCATTACCCGTAAATTATTGCTGTTATCACAGGCGGATTCAGGCTCTATGGCGTTGCATTTTGAACCAATAAATATCACTGAATTGGTAGATGAGTTGATTGCCGATATGATCTTGTTGTCGGATGAACTGGAGCTCGATTGTGTGATTGAGAAAGGCTTAATCACTCAAGGCGATTTTGTGTTATTGAGGCAGCTGTTAAACAATCTGCTCGTAAACGTAATGCGTTATAGCCTTCCGCATAAAAGTGTCACCATCCACGCTCGCCAAAACGAGTCGGTTATTGAAGTGGTGATGAGCAATGCTTGTCTTCCAATCTCACGCGATGTCAGGGCCAAACTGTTTGATCGCTTTTACCGCGGCGAGCCAGCTCATACCCAGGGAATATCCGGCAGTGGTTTAGGGTTAAGTTTAGCCAGAGAAATCGCTCGCGCGCATGGTGGCGATCTTACACTTGAGCCCAGTGATATTGAGGTTGTGACAATGCGGCTGTTGTTACCCATCGTTAAATGACAACATTGTCATCCATCAGCGAAGCCTAATCGATACACTTAAGTTAACTCATTAATCGTTAACTTAATCGCATTGGAGATTAGGCCATGAATACCCACATTATTGGCTCCATTTTATCTTTGACGTTGCTCAGTGCAACCGCCGTTAATGCCAAGCCTTCACTTGAACTCACCAGTCCTGCATTTTCCGATAAGGGGACATTGCCAGTTGAGTTTACCTGTGAGGGAGAGGGCATTTCACCACAATTAAGTTGGAGCGGAGTACCAGACGGAACCCAGTCGTTGGTGGTGATAATGGATCACATACCTAAGCGTCATTTCACAAACAATGTCGCAGGCAACGAAAAGAACGCACCAAAGGCTGACTCAGCTGATAATAAAAAAGGCACCCCACCTCAAGTTGACTCTCAGGCATCTAGGCCAAACCAGCCTGAAGAACTCAAATGGTATTGGACTGTTTACAATATTCCGGCACAAGCTTCAGGCATTGATTCAGGTAGTAAAGCAAAGCAATCTGTTGGCTTATTTGGCAATAATACAGTGAATGATCGTAACGAGTATGCACCACCATGTTCCAAAGGACCTGGTCAAAAAGTGTATACTTTTCATCTTTATGCACTATCCAAATTGTTAGATATCGATCCGTCAGCCCCTGTGTCTGCAATAATGCTTCGACAAAGCATGCAAGACTTCGTTCTGGACTCAGACTCTTTGACTGTGAGTTTTGAGCGACACTGTCAAACGCCGCAACGGGCTCATTTACAACAAGCTCATTTACAACGACCTGATTCACCACAAGCTCATCCGCAACAAGCTTATCCAGAACAAGCTCGGCCACATAATGACAGCATGGATCCGCTGTCAACATTGCCATTGTGTAAACCCACTTTGAATTCGACGACGGCTGCTGTTATTGACATCAAATAAACGCAAATTCGTTATTACAAGATTGTTAGCATAAATTCAGTCACTCAAAAGACATCAAGAGATCCACATGAAAAAGAACATTAAAAACACCTTGTTGCTTATTTCCCTTGGCGCAATCGTTGCCGTTGTAGGGTACAAGTACACTCAAGCTCAACAGGAGCAACCTATCTTTACCACCGATGTGGTTAAACGCGGCAACATCGAAAAAGTAGTCCTGACAAACGGTGTGCTTTATCCGTCTAAATTAGTCAATGTTGGCGCTCAAGTGTCGGGGTTAATCGAAACAATGGACGTGAATGTTGGTCAAAACATAAAGCAGGGCGACTTGATTGCTCAAATCGATAACTTAACTCAACAAAATGCCCTTAAAGAAGCCCAAGCATCATTGCAAAGTATTGATGCGCAATATCGGGCAAAGCAGGCGCAAATAAAAGTCGCACAGTCTGAATATGCTCGTAATAAAAAGATGCTGGTTAATGGCGCTGCGTCGGTATCAGACTTTGACTCTGCAGAATCGATATTGGCGGTTTATCTGGCAGAGCTTGATGAACTCAGTGCTGAAAAAGACAAAGCAATCATTAGTGTCGATAACGCCAAGCTCAATTTAGGTTACACAACTATTCGTTCGCCCATTGATGGCACCGTGATTTACGTGTCGGTCGAAGAGGGGCAAACCGTTAATAACAATCAAGGCACTCCCAGTATTATTGAGCTGGCGCAGTTGGACGTAATGACGATTAAAGCGCAAGTGTCTGAAGCTGACATTATCAATGTGAGTACGGGCCAAGAAGTGTATTTTAGTATTTTAGGGGCCACTGCGAAAAAGTACCGTGGTGTATTACGTGCCATTGAACCTGGGCCAACATTGCTTAGCGGCGATGACAGTTCGTTGATGATTGGCGATGATGAGGCGATTTACTATAACGCCCTATTTGATGTGGAAAACCCAGACAACCTATTGCGTTTTGGCATGACAGCGCAGGTCTCCATTATTTTAGCTAATGCGCAAGACACTTTGCTGGTTCCATCACAGATATTGATAACAAAAACGAGGCTAAGTGTTTCGTATCAAGTGCCAGTGATAGTCAATAACCGCATTGAATATCGCGATGTTGAAGTGGGCATTAACAATAAAGTCTACGCTCAAATCCTTTCAGATCTTAACGAAGGTGATCAAATTATGCTTGGTCAATCTTCAACTAATGACGGCGCAGCAACGAAGTCTGATTCATCTAGAGGTAACAAGCTAGGGCAGCGTACACCAGGTCTTGGCAAAGAGATGAGGTTATAACCCATGGCTGACGTTTTGTTAAATATTAAAGGGGTTAGTCGTTCTTTTATCGCTGGAGAGCAGGAACTGACGGTACTTAACAACATTAATCTGCAAATTTGCCGAGGTGAATTGATTGCCATTATCGGTGCATCTGGTTCCGGTAAATCTACATTAATGAACATCCTTGGCTGTCTGGATAAACCCAGTTCAGGCAGTTATTTCATTAATGGTCAGGACACATCCAGTATGGATGACAATGAACTGGCTGCACTGCGACGTGAATACTTTGGGTTTATCTTTCAGCGCTATCATCTTTTGGGTGATTTAACTGCGGTGGGTAATGTGGAAGTACCGGCATTGTACGCCAATGAGGCGCCGCAAATTCGACATGAAAAAGCCAAAAAGATACTCACTCGTTTAGGGTTAAGTGATCGCTTAGATCATAAACCAAGCCAGCTCAGTGGCGGCCAACAACAACGAGTCAGTGTCGCCAGAGCTTTAATTAATGGTGGCGATATTATTTTGGCCGATGAACCCACCGGCGCGCTTGATAGCAAAAGCGGCGAAGAAATGATGAAGCTCATTCAAGAACTGCATCGCGACGGCCACACCATTATTTTAGTGACACACGATCCGCATATTGCCGAATTTGCCGATCGCGTTATTGAGCTAAAAGACGGAGAAATCATTGCCGATAAACAAAATCGTATTCCAGCTGTAACGAACTCGTTAATCGCAAACAGACAATCTTCCCAAGCAAGTATGAAGATAAACTGGTCGCGTTATTTTGAAGCGTTAAAAATGGCCTTAATAGCCATGTCTAACCACCGTTTGCGTACGTTTCTGACGATGCTCGGCATTATTATTGGCATTGCTTCTGTGGTGTCTGTGGTCGCGCTGGGCGCGGGGTCGCAGCAATCTATTTTGGATAATATTGCTTCAATGGGCACGAATACCATTGAAATTAAACCCGGAACAGGACGAGGCGATCGCCGCTCTGAACGGGTTAAGTCACTCACGGCAGATGATGCCAATGCGCTTAAAATATTGCCCTATGTGGACAGCGTTACCCCAACCGTTAGAGCTAATGTTGTTATACGTTA
>NZ_JBEOPP010000077.1:0-17813 GCF_040310185.1 Shewanella sp. T24-MNA-CIBAN-0130
GATGTGTAGTTTTTCACAGTATAAAATAATTTGAAAGTGGTGAGCATATTAGATCATAATTTAATGCGGATTGGTATTAGCTCAGTTTCTCTTTGTTAAATCAATAGCTGCAGTTGGCTTTTAACCCATTGGTCGAAGGTTCGGATCCTTCACGACCCACCACTTTTTTATATCTCCCCAATTTAAACTTCCAGATAATCCAACCATTACACATCTCTCATAGGCTAAAACTAGCCATTAGTTCTACAGGCTTTTAAACGCCGACAGTTGGCTTTGTTCCAGTAAGAATAGCGGTTATTGCAAAACCAAGACGGGTCGTTAGCTCAGTTCCTCTTTGTTAAATCAATAGTTGCAGTTGGCTTTTAGCCCATTGGTCGAAGGTTCGGATCCTTCACGACCCACCTCTTTTTTATATCTCCCCAATTTAAACGTCCAGATAATCTAACCATTACACATCTCTCATAGGCTAAAACTAGCCATTAGTTCTACAGGCTTTTAAACGCCGACAGTTGGCTTTGTTCCAGTAAGAATAGCGGTTATTGCAAAACCAAGATGGGTCGTTAGCTCAGTTCCTCTTTGTTAAATCAATAGCTGCAGTTGGCTTATAATCCATGAGTCGAAGTTTCGGCCCCTTCCTTCACTACCCGCTATTTATTATTACTTCTGAGTTAATTCCTAAATAGCTGATTAAATTCAAATAAAACACTTTACATAATCAGCTGACTTTCTATATCTCTTTGTTGCATTTTTATATGCTTTTATCACACGCATAATGCAAATGTGTGGGCTTTGATTGTTAAGGTAATACTTGTTTACTTTTGTCTCATAGACTTATTGCTAATGTTGTATGGTTGTTAATTAGCTCATATTAATTAGGATTAGAACAATATAAATAGGGAGATAATAATGAAAAAACAAAAGATAAGTCTTTATGTTGCTGGCGCTTTATTGGCTATGAGTGGGAGTGCTCAGGCGGCTACTGAAATGACTTTTGGTGGTTATATTAAAGCAGATGTGATGTTTAGTGATTATGGCAACGGGGCGCCTGACTCAGGTTCATTGTCTCGTCAGTTTTATGTGCCAGGCACTATTTACGGGACAACTGGAAATGGTAAGCAAGTTGTCGATTTTCAAGCTCGTGAGTCACGTTTTAATTTTAAAACCGTTACCGATGTTGAAGGGCATAAACTAACTGGTTTTATTGAACTGGATTTCTTGACACATACTGATGGTAACGAACGAGTTTCTAACAGCTATTCTCCACGCATACGTCATGCATTTATGAGTTATGACAATTGGACAGTAGGACAAACGTGGACTACTTTTCAAAATCCAGGCGCTTTACCTGAGAACTTAGACTTTGTTGGTGCGGCCGAAGGAACACCGTTTGTTAGACAATCACTACTTAGATATACCAGTGGTAATTGGCAATTCTCGATTGAAAATCCCGAAACGACAGTAACGCCATTAGGTGGTGGTGGTCGAATTACCAGTGGTAGTGGGGTTGTACCTGATGTTGTCGGTCGTTATAACTTTAGTACTGCAAATGGTTCTGCACTTTCGCTTGCTGCGATTGTAAGGCAAATAGATTTAGAGCAAGTTGTCGGTACTACGGTATACGATACCTCTGAGCTGGGCTATGGTGTCAGTTTTGCTGGTGTTATCCCTGTTGGTAAAGATGATCTTAAGTTTACGGCTACTTACGGTGAGGGACTAGGTCGTTACATGGCGCTAAATTATGCCAATGCAGGCGTACTTGATTCAAACGGTGAAATTCAAGCGATTAAATCCTTTGGTGGATTTGTGTCGTATCGTCACTGGTGGTCAGAGCAATGGCGTTCTAGTGTGACATTCTCAGGTTTTAGCGCAGATAATGATGTAGCCCTTACTGGTGGATCAGTTAACAAAGAGGCCTATTCTAGCTATGTTAACTTATTGTTCTCACCTTCAAAGCCAGTGACATTTGGGGTTGAATATATGTATGCTTTGAATGAGCGTGAAGACGGTTTCGATGGTGACTTAAATCGCATTCTGTTTTCAGCGAAATATGCCATTTAGATTTAGCATTAGAGCGAATAATAACAAGGCAACCAAATAGGTTGCCTTGTTACTTTTAAGAAATAAAACTTAATTGAGTAGATTGTTTTGACGAATATAAGCTTCGAATTCGGTGCAACCACCAATAGGCTTTTCATCAATAAAGATTTGTGGAACGGTTTCTACTGTTTTACCTACACTTTTTGATAAATCCGCTTTAGTGATACCTTCAGCATGAATATCGATATATTTAAATTTGAAATCTTCACTTTGTGCGGCTAACTTTTCTGATAGTTCCACAGCACGAACGCAAAATGGACAAGCTGGGCGGCCAAAAATAACTACAAACATGGTGACTCCTGTTTAATGATATGGGCATTTTATACCATAAGTATTTTTCAAATGGTAATTCAACCCAATTAATTTTGTTTTAACTCATATCGATTTTATATTTGCCTTGATAGTCAAAAAATGAGTCGACTAAATCCCAGCGATGTTTATTTTTCTTCAATAATAATAAATCAGGTTTTCTAAATCGAGTTTGATCCGCCAATACATCTACTACCTTGTTATATTGAGGATGACGCAGGCCTGGAGTGCGAGTATGACTGAGAACAAACACCGCATAAAAAGCTTTACGTTGCGCAGGTGTCTCAAAGCTAAAAGTTTGTTTAAAATCATTACCTTCAATATCAATATATTGAATAAGTAACTTACTATCGTGGTCGTGCAACAACATTTGCTGACATTTAAATAAATGATGATGCTGAGCGTTAAGGACCTGCTTTAACCTTTTATCAGGATCAATCAAGGTTGATTGGCAGCTGTGGCAAATACGTGCTGCAATATCGTTTTCAACCCCACAGTCAGGACAGGATTTTGATCTAAATCTAAAATCACACTGCTGTTGATCATTGATTAATCCTTGGCAGCGTCTGCCATAATGTTCGACAATATCGCCATCGCCATCAACAATCCCCCAAAAGGTATTGGCAAATTGACACACAGGACAATGCACTTGAACTGGTACTGATTTGCTATTGGGTTTTACTTGACCGACTTCTGGATAAAATAAATCATAGCCATTAGCGGCATAATCAATGATTAAGCAGTCTGTTTTATCCGGCGCCAAACGTAAACCTCGGCCAATCATTTGCTGGAATAAGCTAACTGAAGCAGTAGGTCGTAATATGGCGATAAGGTCAACATGAGGTGCATCGAAGCCTGTGGTTAACACGGCAACGTTAACAATGTACTTGAGTTGTTGGGCCTTAAAGCGTTCAATGATGTCATCACGTTCGACATGAGGTGTTTGAGCGGTAATTAATGCGGCATCATTATCTAAAAGATCCATTACTTCATTGGCATGCCTGACTGTGGCAGCAAAAATCAACACTCCTTTGCGGAGTTCGGCAAGTTGTTTTACTTGTTTGATAATAGCGGTGGTTGCTCGTCCTTGATGATGAAGCAAGGAGTCTATTTCTATTTGCGGATATTCGCCGCTGTCATGGGGGGCTAGTGCGCTAAAGTCATATTGGGCACTCAGCCCATCGAAAATAATCGGTTTGGTGAGGTATCCTTGGTTAATTAATGGCCGCATTGGGAGTTCAAAGATACATTTATCAAAAACGGGGGTGTCTGTATTGCCCACTTTCCCGTGGTAGTGGAGTCGATAAATCCAGCCTACACCAAGGCGATAAGGCGTGGCGGTTAACCCAAGTAGTTTGATATCGGGATTACGTGCTTTAAGGTGTGTGAGCAGTTGTTGATATTGGCTAGTTGACTCGTTACTGACTCGGTGGCACTCATCTATAATGACTAATGAAAACGGTTGTGTAAATTTTGTCAAAGCCCGAGCGGCAGATTGGACGCTGGCAACCACCGTTTTGCCATTGGCTTTTTTTTGATTTAATCCAGCAGAGTAAATATTTGCTTGTTGTGTGAGTAAGCCCACTTTTTGTGCATTTTGAGCGACTAATTCCTTTACGTGAGTTAATACCAGTACGTTGCCATTGGCAATACGCGCTAATTCGGCAATCACGATACTTTTACCCGCGCCAGTGGGAAGAACCAACACCGCTGATTGCTGGCTTTGCTTGAAATGAGCAATTGCAGCGTCGACGGAGTGTTGTTGATAATCACGTAAAGTGATTTTAACGGGCATGGGGGATGAGTCTTTCAATTTATCGATAGTATTAATCTGGTTTTTATAAAGCTTAACATAGCCAATGGCTGATATAACTATATTACATAAAGTGAATTGACTTTGACTGAAGTCGATAAACATACAACGGTGTTATATTGTGAACAGAAGATCAGTTACTTAGGAGACAGTAACGCAGACGGGATCTCATATTAAGTTTAAAAAAAAGCCCCTCTAATGAGGGGCGAAACGAGAAATTGGTCAGGATTTCTCAGGGTGGATAGATCAATGACAATGGTTGAAGCAATTACTCCGTTTTGTTCAAACGATATTCAATTAGCGTATCTATGACTGCTGGATCTGCCAATGTTGAAGAATCACCTAAGTTGGTTACTTCGTTAGCCGCAATTTTACGTAAGAATCGACGCATAATTTTGCCCGAACGCGTTTTAGGTAAACCACTGGCCCATTGGATAAGATCCGGTGTGGCAAGGGCACCAATTTCTTTACGTACCCATTGGCGTAACTCTTGACGTAATTCTTCAGTCGGTTCAACACCACGAGTCAAAGTGACATAAGCATAAATACCTTGGCCTTTGATGTCATGGGGATAACCTACCACGGCAGCCTCAGCAACGAGTTCATGGGACACTAACGCACTTTCAACTTCTGCGGTGCCTAAGCGATGTCCTGAAACGTTAATCACATCATCTACACGGCCCGTGATCCAATAGTAGCCATCTTCATCACGACGAGCACCATCACCGGTAAAATACATACCACGAAAGGTTTTGAAGTAGGTGAGGGCGAATCTGTCGTGATCACCAAAAACGGTGCGCATTTGTCCTGGCCACGAATCTAGGATAACTAAGTTACCTTCACCCGTCCCTTCTACAAGATCACCCATGTTATCAACCAGTGCCGGTTGTACACCAAAAAAGGGTCGCGTTGCGGAGCCAGGTTTTGTATCTGTTGCACCTGGTAGTGGACTGATTAAAATGCCACCCGTTTCAGTTTGCCACCAAGTATCGACGATTGGGCAGTTTGCATGGCCAACCACTTCATGGTACCAACGCCATGCTTCTGGGTTTATTGGTTCACCAACAGAGCCCATAATCCGCAATGAGTCACCTTTGTAACTGTTAAACGGTTCTTTACCTTCAGCCATTAATGCCCGAATTAAGGTTGGCGCGGTATAAAGAATATTGACGTTATGGCGGTCGATCATTTCACCTAATCGAGCAGGTGTAGGATGATTAGGTACGCCCTCATGAATTAATACCGTGGCGGCATTAGCAAAAGGACCATATACCATATAAGAATGGCCGGTAATCCAACCCACATCAGCGGTACACCAATATACTTCGTCAGCTTTATAGTCAAACACGTATTCATGTGTCATTGAGGCATACACCATATAACCGCCAGTGGTATGCAGCACACCTTTAGGATTACCAGTAGAGCCAGAGGTATAAAGCAAAAACAGCGGGTCTTCGGCATTCATTTCAGCTGGTATGCAATACTCTGAAGCGACTTCCATGAGTGAATGCCACCAAACATCTCGGCCTTCAACCCAATCTACGTCACCACCAGTTCGCTTAAATACAATGACCTTCTCGACGCAAGTTACATCAGGATTTGATATCGCTTCATCAACACTGCGTTTTAAAGGGATTTTACGACCAGCACGAACACCTTCGTCAGCGGTAATCAAGACTTTTGATTTACCGTCAATCACCCTTGCTGCAATCGAGTCTGGTGAAAAGCCGCCAAATACCACTGAATGAACTGCACCAATGCGCGCGCAAGCCAGCATGGCAACTGCAGCTTCAGGCACCATAGGCATGTAGATAGTGACGATATCGCCTTTATTTACCCCTTGGCTGCGCAGCGCGTTAGCAAACTTACAGACTTCGTTATGCAGTTCTGCATAAGTCAATTTGCGCTGTTCGTTGGCGTCATCGCCCTCCCAAATAATGGCCAGCTTATCGCCGTATTCTTCGAGGTGACGATCTAAACAATTGGCAGAGGCATTGAGCGTACCGTCATAAAACCAATTTATGGATAGGTTATGATCATCAAATGACGTTTTCTTGATTTTAGTATAAGGTTTAATCCAATCAATGCGTTTGCCGTGCTCTCTCCAGAAACCTTCTGGATTAACAATGGACTCCTGGTACATTTTCTTATATTGATCGTTATTAACCAGTGCGTTGTTCGCTATGTCGCTAGGAACTTTGTAAAGAGACTGCGAGCTCATAGGGCTTCCCTTTCTAAAAATGGCGTAGTTAAAGTATCATCTGCAACGGGCTGTTTGCACTATTAGACCTTGGTCTATTTTTAAAATATCCTTAATATTTAGTCTGTTGCACGTGTTAATATAACAAGGAAAGCTGCAGAGTTAGTCTATCATTTATAACAATTCTCTTATGTAGGTTGTTTTATGTTCAATACATGATGTTTTAGATAAAAATAAAACAGATTTTTAATAACAATAAAGTGATATCGGACGTTTCATGAACTTAACCTTAATCGTTGCCGTGATTGCGGTGTGTTATGTGTCTCTACTGTTTATTTTGGCATGGGGCGCAGAGCGGTGGTTTAGTAAAATAAACCAAAAAGTCCAAGTATGGATTTATGGACTCAGTTTAGCTGTGTATTGCTCTTCATGGAGTTTTTTAGGCACAGTAGGCCAGTCTGCCAATGATTTGTGGTCTTTTTTACCTATTTTTGTTGGCCCAATATTGGTGTTCACCCTTGGGTTTGGCATGCTACGAAAAATGGTCGTGGTGTCTAAAGCACAAAACATCACTTCAGTTGCCGACTTTATTGCCGCTCGTTATGGAAAGTCGCAATTGTTGGCTGCATTAGTCACCCTTATTGCATTATTTGGCATCATGCCATATATCGCCTTACAGCTTAAAGCGATGGTATTTAGTCTTAATTTATTCCAACCCGATGATAACCCGCTGAGTCCAGTGGCGGTGCCATTATTGATCACCATGTTGTTAGCCATTTTTGCCATTTTATTTGGTACTCGTAAATTAGATGCTACCGAACATAATCCTGGGATGATGGTGGCGATTGCATTTGAGTCATTGGTTAAACTCGCCGCATTTATCTCTGTTGGTGTCGTCATTAGTTTCGGTGTTTTTGATGGTTTTGGTGATATTTGGCAACAGGCATCTGATAAAGCATTAATTGAAAATAGTCATATTCGTTTAGAGTCGTTTCTCCCTGAGCTTTTTGTCGGTATGGCGGCATTTATGTGTATGCCAAGACAGTTCCATGTGATGGTGGTTGAGTGTGGTGGCGAACATGTGCTGAAAAAAGCCCGTTGGATTTTTCCGATTTATTTGGCTTTGTTTGGTCTATTTGTTGCGCCATTGGCGTTAGCTGGCAAAGTGATATTGGGTGATACTGTGTCAGCAGATACCTATGTCATCAACTTACCTCTGGTGCTCGACCAACCGATCTTAGCCGTTGTTGCATTGTTAGGCAGCTTGTCTGCGGCAACCGGAATGGTCATTGTGGCAGTGGTTACCATCAGCGTGATGGTCAGTAATGAATGGCTGGTGCCATTTTTACTGCGAACTGGGCAAATTAGAGAAAAGAACTTTAGTCAGTTTTCTCAATTATTGTTAAATGTACGCCGTTTATCCATAGTAGTGATTCTAGGTTTTGGTTATTTGAGTTATTTACTGTTTACCGACAGAGATTCACTTTCACATTTGGGGATGATGTCATTTGGCGCTTTTTCTCAATTAGCGCCTGCATTAGTTGGCGGTTTATATTGGAAGCATGGTAATCGATCCGGCGTCTATCTTGGTCTTGCTGTGGGCTTTAGTCTGTGGTGTTTTATTTTACTTCAAGGTGCCGGTGAAGCTCGTTTGATTGGTGGCGAGTTTGGTTTACTTAATTCGATAACCCCAAATGTTAGTGATACGTTGATCGCCTTGTTAGCGAATATCTTTTGTTATGTACTGGGTTCTATTTGGTTTAGAGCCGGCGTTGCAGAGCGTATTCAAGCGAGTAATTTTGTAAAGCCTTGGTCATCAAAGCAAGATTCTAAAAAACGTCAAGGGCCTATTTCGCAACAAGATTTATTAATTTTGGCCAGCCGGTTTGTGAGTCCCACTCGTGCTTATGAGAGCTTTAGCCGTTTTTCGGCTGATGCGGTTAAAAGTGATAGTTGGTACAAAACGGCCCCTGAAGAATTAATCGCCCACACCGAACACATGTTGTCGGGTGTTTTGGGCGCATCAAGTGCTTCATTAGTGATGGATTCTGTGCTGCAAGGCCGAGATTTGGGCCTTGATGAAGTCTTTAGTTTAGTTGATGAAGCATCGTCGAAAATTATTTTAAGTCAGGATATGTTGCGAGGCGCTATTGAACACGCTTACGAAGGCATGAGTGTGGTTGATAAAGATCTTAATTTAGTTGCGTGGAATTATCGCTATATAGAATTATATCAGTATCCAGAAGGATTTTTACAACAAGGTATGCCTATTGCTGACATTGTGCGGTTTAATGCTTCGCGCGGTTTTTGTGGTACGGGAGATATTGAAGATCAAGTCGCAGTGCGAGTACAGCATATGCGTAATGGCACCCCTCACACTTCAGAGCGTGAACGCCAAGATGGTAAGGTGATTAAAATTCAAGGTAACCCTATGCCTGACGGCGGTTTTGTGATGACTTTTACTGATATTACTCAATATCGTTTACAAGAAAAAGCCTTGCTGGAAGCCAATGAAACATTAGAAAGCCGCGTGCAAGAGCGAACCTATGAGCTGGCGATGTCAAACAGCGAATTACTTGAAGCCAAAGCACAGGAAGAGCTGGCTAACGCGTCTAAAACACGCTTTTTAGCAGCTGTGGGCCACGACTTAATGCAGCCATTAAATGCGGCTAGATTATTTACCGCCTCATTATCACAATATCCTAATCTGGATCTCGAAGCCCGCACGACATTAACCCATGTGAATAGTTCGTTGAAAATAGCTGGCGAGTTATTGACCGATTTATTAGATATCTCTAAGCTCGACTCGGGCATGGTGGAAGTTAATCGCCGCGATTTTGCCATTGCGGAGGTGATTAACGGTTTGTCGGTTGAATTTGATGCGATGGCAAGTGACAGTCAGATCTCTTTTTCGATGGTGCCCTCTACGGCGACCGTAAACTCAGATCCATCATTATTACGGCGTGTTTTGCAGAATTTTTTAACCAATGCTTACCGTTATGCTCGTGGCGGTAAAGTCTTATTCGGTTGCCGTCATCGAGGTGACTTTATCGAGATCCAAGTGTTAGATACTGGCTGTGGGATTAATGAGTTTGATATACAAGAAATTTTTAAAGAGTTTAAACGTCTAAATCATCCCAGTAGCCGTAATGTCAGTGGCTTGGGATTAGGATTAGCGATTGCCGATCGGATTAGCAAGGTACTTGATCATCAAATTCATGTGAGTTCGACCTTAGGTCATGGTTCGATATTCTCGATTTCCGTGCCAATAGGCAAAACGATAAGTCAAATAAGCAGTAAGCCTTTACCGACATTATTGCAGCCTTTAGCGGGAATTAAAGTCTTATGTATCGACAATGAAGAGGCGATTCTCGCGGGGCTAGAGTCGTTATTAAGCCGTTGGCAATGTGAAGTTATTTGTGCCAAAGATCTTGCCGATGCACGGATTAAATTAGGCCTTAAAGGCGTTGCTCCAGACATCATGTTAGCTGATTATCACTTAGATGATGACCAAAATGGTATTGATGCGATGAATGGCATCCGCAGCCGATATGGTGAGCATTTACCCGGGATCTTGATTACCGCTAATACCAACAAAGATTTGGTTGATGATGTCGAAAGACGCGGTTATCACTATATGGCGAAAATGGTTAAACCAGCCGCATTGCGGGCGTTAATTTCTAGTCTAGTTAAAAAGTAACATGCCTATGCACTTGGCTCAGTAAGAATGTATTGGCGTGTGAATTATTGCCAAATTTAACAATCTGTTAGGTATTTCTCTTTCCATTTTTCTACGATTGAACCGATAACAGAACTCACTCAGGTATTCTTGCAGGTACTTTCCTGAAACACCATGAAATGTCCCAAGTAAAAATGCCTTTAAGTTACCAATGGCAATATGAACCCAAGGCAGCCATTCATCAACAAGCTCACTGGGGGTAACCCTCGCTTCATGTTGTTGAGTCTTATCTATAATGTTCAACGCAGGTAAGCCGTCTGTATGCACTTTTTGCTGTCTCGTTAAGTGTTTGGCAACGAACTGTTCAACACTATCATGGCAAACGCTATTCACAGCCTGCATAGCAATAAATCCAGCTCTTTTTCCTTTGCTTTCAACGGCAACTAAAACAGGTGTTTTACCTTCTGCTCCACGTCCACGCTTGCCCTTGCTTTTGCCACCCACCAACGCATCATCAATTTCAATGACGCCTGACAGTCTATATAAGCTGTCTCTATGGCCCATAGCTGTTCTCAGCTTACTTAATATCAAACGTGCCGTTCGCCAATTAACTTCAATGTGCTTACTCAGTCTTAATGCTGAAATACTGCCCTTATCTGAGCCTAAAAAGTAGATAGCCCAAAACCACTTAGTGATAGGAATACGGCTACCGTGGAATAATGTGTCTGCTGTGACCGATGTTTGTTTATGACATTGACTGCATTCATATACATTGCGGGTTGTAAGCTCATAGGCATGCTCACAAGAGCATCTAGGGCAAACAAAACCATTAGGCCATCTCATTTTCTTAATGTGATTTAAGCAATCAGTTTCAGAGCTGAATTCACGTTGCCATTCAAAAAAACTCGTTTCAGGCATTTTCATAGCAGATCTCACTTCTAGTCTTGATTTATACTATAAGAATAGGCCAAAACTGAGTCAGATGCATAGGCATGAAAAGTAAACATTAGAATTATTCAATTATTTAGGCGTATCGTTTAGGCTTGCTATGATGATGGTACAAGGTAATAGCGTGTAGCTATACTTTTTTGAACGTTATTTTTCGGCTGGCAGTAACGCGAAACATTACAGTGTGCACCCAGTAATCATTTGACTACACAGACAAGATGCAGACTCACTTTAGATACAGTCTTTTGGCCTAAAGCAGCCTATATCTGTTACATGCCGAGTGTCCATATCTGACGTTTTTGTCAACATGGTCAAATAGGGTGCGGATATTGATTAGTGTCGCAGTTGCAAGTAAAAGATGAATTAGCTAGTGGAGAACGGGTGCATGTTTTGCGCGACAACGTCATTAAAAAGCCCTTTATTGGCACGATTGGATTTTTCGCTAAGTGGGGCGTAACTCACCCAAGGTGGGATAGTAAACAGTTATCAAACAGATCGTTAGCAAAAAATGGCAAGTTTGATATTGCATACTTAACACAACGCCATTTTTATCGATTCATCCCATCTCTTATCCCTCCGATTATCCCGAGTTGAGGTTAACTCCTTCTCTGATACAAACGTGTCTCATTGACAAAAATAATTTAGCTGAATGTGATTAACCGTGACTAATAAATTGAGCGGTTACTGGCGTAGCATCAATGCCTTTTACGACGGTGATCATCGCCGAAGTCAGCTTGCTTAATTGCGCTGCATTGATGGTGTAGGGCGGCATCAGATAAATATATTTATTAAACGGTCTTACCCAGACGCCCAGCTCAACAAAGGCTTGCTGTAATTGGGCTGTATTGACCGTATTGATCATTTCAATAATGCCAACAGCACCGAGCACACGGACATCGTTCACTTGAGGTAAATCAATCGCACTTGCGAGTTCTTGCTTGAGTTGGGTTTCAATGGCGTTAACTTGTTGTTGCCAGTCACCTTGAAGCAGTAAATCTAAACTGGCTGTTGCCGCGGCGCACGCTAATGGATTACCCATAAATGTGGGGCCGTGCATAAACACACCCGCAGGTGAGTCACTAATACCATTGGCAACTTCGTCACTGCACAGGGTGGCAGCAAGGCTGATATAGCCGCCGGTTAAGGCTTTACCCACACACATGATATCCGCCTCAATATTGGCATGCTCATAAGCAAACAGTTTGCCTGTGCGTCCAAATCCGGTGGCAATTTCATCTAAGATCAGTAGTACATGGTATTGATCGCACAGTTGACGAAGTTTAGTTAGATAAGCCGGGGAGTAAAAACGCATTCCGCCAGCGCCTTGCATGATGGGTTCGATAATCACGGCGGCAATATCATGGTGATGTTGAGCAAATGCAGCATCTAAAGCGAGTGAATCCGTTTGATTAAGCGGTTCATTAAACTTAGACGTTGGCGCAGGGATAAATACTTGTTTAGTCACATTATTGCCAAACATGGTGTGCATGCCACCGTCTGGATCGCATACGCTCATTGCGGCAAAGGTATCACCGTGATAACCGTTTTTCACGGTCATGATCTGTTGTTTTTGTGGTTGGTTTCGACCTTGCCAATATTGCAGTGCCATTTTTAATGCGACTTCTACCGCAATTGAGCCTGAATCGGCTAAGAATACTTTGGTTAAATTTGCGCTGGTCATCTGCACTAAACGTTTTGATGCTTCAATGGCGGGTTGGTGGGTTATTCCGCCAAACATCACATGACTAAGCTGTGAAAGCTGTTGTTGCATTGCAGCGACAATGGTCGGATGACTATACCCGTGCACACATGACCACCACGAACTTGTGCCATCAATGAGCACTTTGCCATTGTCTAAAATCAGCTCACAACCTTGAGCTGAAACCACCCCATATACAGGTAAAGACTGGGTCATAGAGGTGTAAGGGTGCCAAATATGTTGTGCATCGAAAGCGTAATCGATAGTGCTGTTTACGTCGGAAAGTGCCATAGTTATATGTGCTCGTTTTTTAACCGCTAGTAAAGCGTGAAGTGGCTACTGCGTTGACAGTTTACGGGCTCAGGGTATCCTAGCCAACATAAAATAAAAATAAAGGAATGCTCCATGTCGTTAGCTGAAGTTCGTCAGGATTGGAAAAAAGCACAAATTGAAGCATTGTTTGCGTTGCCTATGAATGATTTATTATTTAAAGCACACAGCATTCATCGAGAGATGTTTGACCCTAACGAAGTGCAGATCAGTCGTCTTTTATCGATTAAAACTGGTGCATGCCCTGAGGACTGTAAATATTGTCCACAAAGCGCGCGTTACGATACTGGCCTTGAAAAAGAACGTTTACTTGAAATTGAAAAAGTATTAACTGAGGCTAAAAGCGCTAAAGCTGCTGGTGCATCACGCTTTTGCATGGGCGCCGCTTGGCGTAACCCGCGAGACAAAGACATGCCATATTTAACTCAAATGGTACAAGATGTCCGTGCCTTAGGCATGGAAACTTGCATGACATTAGGCATGTTGTCGCCAGAACAAGCCAGCAAATTAGCCGATGCCGGTTTAGATTATTACAACCATAACCTGGATACTTCACCAGAATATTATGGCGAAGTTATCACCACTCGCACTTATCAAAGCCGCTTAGATACGCTGACAAATGTGCGAGCATCAGGGATGAAAGTTTGTTCGGGCGGGATTGTTGGCATGGGCGAAGACGCCACTGACCGTGCAGGTTTACTACAACAACTGGCTAATTTAGAACAACATCCAGATTCAGTGCCTATTAACATGTTAGTTAAAGTGGCTGGAACGCCGTTTGAAAATATTGATGATCTTGACCCACTTGTGTTTGTCCGCACAATTGCAGTGGCCCGTATTCTTATGCCTAAGTCGCGGGTGCGCTTGTCTGCAGGTCGTGAAAGCATGAGTGATGAACTGCAATCAATGTGTTTCTTTGCCGGTGCTAATTCAATTTTCTACGGTTGCAAGTTGTTGACGACGTCTAATCCTGAAGAAAATGATGACATGAGTTTATTTCGTCGTTTAGGGTTACATCCCGAACAAGGCCCACAAGCCAACATCGAAACCGACAGTGCCTTATTAGCCAAAGCCAGTGCTAAACAAGATAAGTCGACCAAGCAGTTTTTTGATGCAGCGGCGTTGTGATCTAATATGACGTTAATAGGCCAAACTGGCATGGGACAACATCCATTAACCCAGCGGATAAGTGATAAGCTGGCTGAGCAGCAGGCCGCGGGCCTTTTACGCCAACGACATGTGTCGGCAACCAAGCCACATGCGACAATTGATTTTAGCCATAATGATTATTTAGGCTTAGCCCATGAACCCGCTTTAGCCCAAGCACTTTATGCTGGAGCACAAGAGTTTGGTGTCGGCAGTCGGGCATCACCTCTTGTGAGTGGTTATGGCCAAGCCCATTTGGCACTCGAGCAGCGCCTATGTGAGATTACTGGCCATCAAGCTTGTATGCTATTTAGCTCAGGTTTTAGCGCCAACAGCGCGTTAATGAAAACCCTGTTTAGTGCCGACGATACGGTTATTGCCGACAAGTTGGTTCATGCCTCAGTCATCGATGGCTTAAAAGACAGTGGCAGTAATATTCGGCGTTTTCTACATAATGATATTAGTAGTGCAGCGCGCATTATTGCACGTAACCCTCATAGCGCTGTTGTTACCGAAAGTGTGTTTAGTATGGATGGAGACATCGCCCCCATTGCTGAACTTTCATCCTTATGTCAACAACATAACTCTTGGTTGATTGTCGATGATGCTCATGGTTTTGGGGTATTACCAAGCTCGTTTGTTAATGCCGATAAGGTCGATATTCAAGTGGTCACCTTTGGTAAAGCGCTAGGGTGTCAAGGCGCGGCCATTTTAGCCTCACAAGATGTGATTGATTATTTGGTCGCGACTTCTCGTGAATATATTTATTCAACTGCGTTGTCTCCGGCTAATGCTCATCTGGCATTAACCGCCATAAATTGGCAACAAGATCACCCACAGTTATTGGCACAATTAACGGCTAACATCGCGCTTTTCAGAGATCTTGCACAGAAGCAACAATTAGCCATAACGTCTTCGACCACGGCTATTCAGCCGATTATGATCGGTGATAATCATCGCGTGATGACAATTGCTCAACAGTTAACACAACACGGTTTTTTGGTTGGTGCGATCCGCTCACCAACGGTGCCCAAAGATCAGGCGCGTTTGCGGATTACCTTAAATGTACTGCATCAAGCCAGTGATATTCGTGCGCTCGTGAGCGCAGTGGCTCAGCTTATTGATCAACATGATGATAATACCTCGCGGCAAGCAGTATTAGCACCACCATCAGTGACTAAATAAATCGTATCTTTGAGAAACTCCATGACGTTAGATAATCCGGTTGCAAAAAAGTTTTCAATAGCCGCATCTCATTACAAGCAACATGATGTGTTGCAGCGCATGAGTGCTCAGCAATTGTTACAACAAGCGCATTTATTTGGCACCTTGCTTGATGTTGGAGCCGGCCCTGGTACATGTTTTAAAGCTTTTAATGAGGTAAAACAGGTTGTCGCCGTTGATATTGCTCATGGCATGCTTGCTCAACTTGTGCAACAACACCCCGATTATTTACCCCTTTGCAGTGACGCACAAGCATTGGGTTTACAAAGCGGATCCATTGACAGCATCTATTCCAATTTAGCCTTGCAGTGGTGCCAAACATTACCCAATGCGTTTTCTGAGTTTCATCGAGTATTACGACCCGGCGGCGAATGTCATCTTAGTGTGGTTGTTGATGGCAGCTTGGCTGAGCTAAAGCACTTAGGTTTTAGAGTAAACCAATTTGATTCCATATCAGTGCTTAAGGCGGCATTTATCTCATCTCAAACCACCACGAATGACTGGTATAGCGTTAATATTCACGTTAATAGTATCAGCATTTATTTTGATGATTTACGCAGCTTACTATATTCAATAAAAGGTGTTGGGGCGTCATTTGACCAACAAAGTACTGGCAAAGAACGTCTCGCACTCACCAAGCAACAATGGCAGCAACGGGTGGCGTTAGCAGAAACCCTACGCACCAATAAAGGGTTACCATTAACTTATCAAATTGCGTATATTCACGCGAAACGAGGCTGAAGCTATGCTGTATTTTGTGACAGGCACCGACACCGACAGTGGTAAAACGCTAATTTCAGCGGCATTGTTATCTAAAGCCCAAGGCAATAAATGTGGTTTTAAACCTATAGCATCAGGATGTGAACACACTGAAAATGGCTTGCGTAACCCAGATGCGATGATGTTAATTGCACAATCGAATATGGATTTTTCCTATCAAGTGGTTAATCCTATTTGCTTTGAACCGGCTATTGCACCGCACATTGCTGCCAAGCAAGCTAAACAAACATTAAGTGCACAAAGTGTGCTAGAGACTATGTATCACCCAGCGATGCAAAGCGCTGATTTTGTATTAATTGAAGGTGCTGGTGGCTGGCGTTTACCCTTGGGCAATGGCGAGTATTTGTCTGACACGATCACGTTACTGCAAGCCAAGCTGCTACAAGCGAGATTGACTCCAAATTCAGAGGCCACATCAGCCGTCGAAATTATTTTAGTCGTAGGGATGAAACTAGGTTGTTTAAACCATGCGTTATTAACTCAAGAAGCTGTGCTAGCAGATGGGTTAACGATAGCAGGATGGGTGGCGAATCAAATCGATGCTGATATGGCTTTTATTGACGACAATCTCGACAGCTTACAACAAATGATGCGCGGTCCATTTTTGGGCTATGTGCCTTACTTAACCGATCCCACAGCCGAAAATGCGGCGCATTATCTTAAATTACCATAGTAACCTCAATTCTGGATAATAAACGGTTATCAAACAGTCCTTTGTTCCGCGATCAAACTTGTACCGACCTACCATTGGCCTACTATTGACGGCTATCCACACGTGAAGATGCCTTGTTAGCAAAACAAATGGCAAGTTTGATATGAAATAGGTCGTTACACAGAATCTGTTACAGGGTTAATATTTGGATTGTAACGTACTCAATTCATCTATTAACCCGAGTTGAGGTTGTGTTAGTTTGCGATTGGCATCACGCGGTTACGACCTAAGCGTTTTGCTTCGTAAAGTAACGTATCTGTCGCTTCAATCAATTGAGATACATTTTGTTTTGGTTTCCATTCAGCCACGCCAAAAGAGGCGGTTATTGAATCGATGACTTTGTCATTGCGTCGGTCTTTGACACTGAGCTTCTCGAGCGCTCTGCGAATGGCTTCGGCAAGTTGTCTGGCGACTCTAAACTGACTGCTTGGCACAATGATGGCAAACTCTTCACCACCAAAGCGGTACAATTTAATTCCGTCGCGGCACGCTTCTTGGGTCCGTTTCGCAACCGTTTTCAGGACTAAATCGCCGAGTTGATGACCAAAATTATCGTTGAATATTTTAAAGTGATCAATATCAATCAAAATCAAGCAGGTACCTGCAGGATCTGAACTAATTTGCGCTTCAATATCATCGTTAAATGCGCGGCGATTTAATACATTGGTTAAGGCATCAAATAGCATGTCTTTTTCTGATTCTGCTAAACGTGTTTTGAGCGTATCTATTTCAGACTGGGCTTTTTGTAGTTGTTCAGTAAAACTCACGGTACTATACTCAAGTGAATTCAAACTGCAGTTTTTAATTTCTGAAAGTTATCATTAATTGTATCACCGAGTGTATCGGCAATATCGGGGAGGGTGATGCTAAAAAAGT
>NZ_JBEOPP010000078.1:0-17108 GCF_040310185.1 Shewanella sp. T24-MNA-CIBAN-0130
AATACCTAACAGATTGTTAAATTTGGCAATCATTCACACGCCAATACATTCTTACTGAGCCAAGTGCATAGGCATGTAAATTAATGTTTTGCGTGTAATCATTTAAGCCCAGTGTTGAGTTATCGCACTGGGCTTTTATATTGAAGGGCAATCTATTTGGAAGTGAAGTAGATACTTCACGCGGCGGACGAGTACAGCATTAATTGGCTTAGACATAACCGTCATAACATTGATCTAATTGACACAGCCTGACTTTCGACAAAAAGTTTGAGTTTGAGTTTGAATTAAACACAGTTGTAAATAAATGATGTTTTCTCGATAGCTCATGGTGAGTGATACCATTGGCAACTTATTTTGTGTAATGGCTCAGAACGGTAGCGCCAACACTTTTTCAGCTGAATACAATCTACCCATTGTTGGAGTTATTTTGAATAATACTAAAGGTAGTCTTTTTATGGTTGCCGCGATGGCAGCATTTTCTATTGAAGACATGCTGATTAAATCGGCAGCCGAAACCACTTCTATTGGTTTGATTTTAGCGTTATTTGGTTTCGGTGGAATGTTGGTTTTTATGCTGCTGACTTGGCGTAAAGGTCAAACAATTTTACATCCAGCACTGATGTCTAAGCCAATATTGATCCGTGCGGCGTGCGAAGTCGTTGGCCGATTCTGTTTTGCATTGGCTATCACGCTAACGCCTTTATCGAGTGCATCAGCTATTTTGCAAGCCACACCGTTGATCGCAATGATAGGTGCAGCCTTATTGTTTGGTGAACAGGTTGGCTTTAAACGCTGGATTGCCGTAATGGTTGGTTTTTGTGGCGTGTTGATGATTATTCGCCCAGGCCTTGATGGCTTTGAAGTAACGTCTTTATTTGCGGTGGTGGCGACCTTAGGTTTTGCTGGCCGCGATTTAGCAACCCGTGCAGCTTCGCCGGTATTGTCTAATATGCAACTTGGGGTGTATGGATTTTTTGTGTTAATCCCTGCGGGCATTGCGATACAGCTATACCAACACGAGCCATTACAACTCGGTTCAACTGCCGCAGCACAAATTATCGGTGCCATCGTGTTTGGGGTGATGGTTTATAATGCCCTCACCATCGCTATGCGCGCTGGCGATGTATCGGTTATTTCTCCTTTTCGTTATACCCGTTTATTATTTGCCTTAGGCTTGGGGATATTTATATTTGGAGAGTCCCCAGATTTAGCTACCCTACTTGGAAGCTTGCTGGTGGTATTAAGCGGCGGATATACCCTAATCCAAACGCGTAAAACAGTCACAGCAAGTTTGATAAAGAATAGCGCATGAGTAGAGTGAGTTGATTTACTTTACAAATAACATGCCACCCAGCCTAACTCTGCGTTAGATAAATGTGTTGATAAATACCTAATGACCATTAGTGTCAAAATGCAGTAATTTAAAATGCGCCAATTGATACGATAAATTGAGACCTTAGTTTGAGTGATTGCGCGAATTGATGTTGATGGGGTCTGGCACTCGTCGCCAATCGGTCTTCCTACTGACGAGGTTCAGCCCAAAGCGCTTGAATGAGCAGGTTAGCTTCGCTGATATGTGAAAGTGTCGACGGTACTTATGTAAATTATTTTTTATGTACACCAGAAGTGGCCGAAAAAGCATCGTTCAATAGTTAAATGCTAACGCTTTGTTGATCATCAAAATGGTGTCAAGTCAATCTCGGTGAACGCTTATATTGGCAGCATGTCATAGCCCTCAATATCACCAAAAGTAATGATCTTTCGATGATATTGAGGAATACTTAAGTCTGCCTTAAAGCTTAAATTTGCTCACAATACCATTTAGAGTATTCGCCATTCCGCCCAGCTCATTTGCAAGTTCGGTAGTGCTATCGGCGTGCTTATTGGTTTCTTTTGCCGAATCATTGATCTCCAGCACACTCTGGTTAATTTCCGCGGCGACCTGAGTCTGCTGCTCTGATGCTGTGGCGATCTGGTCATTCATATTAAGAATAACAGAAACAGAAGTGGTGATTTGTGTCAGGGATAGGTTTGCTTCCTCTGTCTTGGTCGACGTTTGTCGAGCGAGCAGCGTACTCTTGCCCATTTGATCTACCGCTTTTTTAGCCTCTGTTTGAAGCTTTTCAATCATCATAGTGATCTCATTGGCGCTATCTTGTGTTCGGCTTGCAAGGTTTCGAACTTCATCTGCGACTACCGCGAATCCGCGACCTTGTTCACCAGCACGTGCCGCTTCAATGGCAGCATTTAGAGCCAAAAGATTAGTCTGATCGGCAATGCCTTTAATCACATCGAGAATGCTACCAATATTGACCGTTTCTGCCTCAACGTTTTCGATGACATGGGTGACACCGTTCATCTCATTGACCAGTAAACGGATATTAGCATTCATATCCTCGACCACTTTCATTCCAACCTCAGAATATTCGCTAGCGCCCTGGGCCGACTCTGCCGCTTGCAGTGCACTTCGTGCTACTTCATCGACGGTGGAGGTCATTTCGTTCATCGCGGTCGAAGTCTGCTCAAGCTGGACTGTTTGTGCCTTCGAGCCATCACTCATCGTTTCGGCAGACGATGAAAGCGAAGCAGAAGAGCGATTAAGATCATTTGTTGTGTTATTAATATTGGCGACAATGGCCCTAAGATTCTGTGCCATGGCGATCACATTGCCATAAATACCATCCTCCTGCCCGGAAGAGGATAAATTCATACTCAAATCTCCCTCTGCTACTTGCTTAACCATGTTTGATATTTCAAGTGGTTCCCCGCCAATAGGTTTGTAAATAAGGCGAATAACCATCTGGTAAATAACGGCCATGAGTACAATCAGGGAGATTATAATCAAAATAAGAGTATCATATAGATTATTAAAACTAGCAGCTTCTATGACTTTCATCGATTCATAGCTAGCCACAGTCCAATTACGGACTTTCATTTTATGACTTGTGACAAAGTAATCGCCCAAACCCGGAGCCGTGTACGTCATCGACTTGTTTGAGTCAGATATTACCTTGTATTGCGGGCGTAATTCGAATATGTTCTTGCCAATATTGTCTTTTACCTCACTCGATACTATGTAGCCATCGCTGCGGTAAACGAACATCTGATTGTTACTGGTAAGAGATGCAACAAAATCACTAAATAACTTAACCGGGACATTGATTAACACCACCCCAGAAATTTCCCCCTGGTGCATAATAGGCACTGAAAGGCCAAATACTTCGACGTTCTTGGTGACATCGACAAAGGATGTGCTGACGACGTAGCGCTCACCTGCAAAAATATTTATGAACCACTCACGCTTGGCCGTGATTGCATTGAAATTAGCGACAACCTCACCGTCACTAATCAGGGTGCCACCTTTCAAGCCTAAATAGATCCCCGCTTCACCACTAATCGTCTTGGCTATTTCCTCAACGGTGAGGTTTGCTCGTTCCAGATCAAGTTCGCCATTTTCATCGAAAAAGAATGCAGCGGAATCGATCACATCGAAAAATCGCATTAATTTTTCATCTAATGCCTGAGCCACCAGTTTAGATTGTGTTTCAACCTTGTCTTGGTAACTGACCTGGCTGAATTCTGCAAAGTTTTGATAAGCAACGATGGATACCAGCAACACCATAAAAAAAGATAACGAGGTAAATAGCCCCGTTATTTTGTATTTCAACAACATAAATATTCAGCCCATAATGTAAAATAAACAATCAGAGATGTTTCAGCTAATCATTACAGACGTGATCAGAAAAACGTGATTTTTAATTGAAGATAAGTTACAAATAATGTTTATAATTAGCAATTTATTTGCGCCAGACTTTTGAAGTCTTCAGCAACAGGGTGTGTATGTGTAACCTATATCCACTTATGGAATTAATTCCAAATAAATCAATATACAGTGGTCTATAAAATAGTCACTTTTTAGAGCCTAAGCAAAATAATTGGTCTGATCCATTTGGCGTCAACCCACTCGATAGTGCAGGGCAACCGCATGAACGTTTTTCACTCACAAATTGTCCGATAAACATTCAATAATTGTACGGCCGTTAAGCTGAAAACAAGCGCGGATTAATGCAATCGAGTCCACCTTCATCACATAGGTGAATTATTAAGCACTCATGCGGTCGCCCTGCTCGATAGTGTGTAACAAGGAAGGAGTCTATGAAACAACGTTAAATGAGAATAGATAGGTAAAATAAAGATAATAAACCGTATGAAACCCCATAAAGTAAATTTATTTATTCGCTAAATTAGTCATTCAATTCTGGATATCTTTAATGTTTATATAATACTTTTTTAATATAAACTAAACACGATGTTTTTCTGTATCCGAATAATAATATTAGCTGGTATTTTTGTGTGTAACACAAATAAAAACCCTCTTTTTTAAGTACAAAAATATAATCTAAATTTAACGATATGGATGTCAATTCTTGATGTTCTTAATAAAATAAAAATAACATGGACACCCATCTTAAAATACTATTTTGAAATGGTAAATAAAGCGTAGTTGAATGGCTAACATTTAGTCATTAGGTGTGGCTGGCTATGTTAAATATTATCTTCAACATACAAAATATATTTTTATTATTATAGTGTTATGAAATTAATTCTGGTTTGTCTCGTTTGAGCTGGGTATTTGTTCTGTATCTGTTAATTAGCTTAATATGAACAATGAAACTAGGTAGTTCAGAGAATCTATCCAATATATTATGCTCAGAATTGGATTAATATAGTGGGACTGGAGTTTGAATGATGTGACTATTTAAGGGGGGGCTTACTGTGCGGCGAGCAGATAGTGTATAGGGTGTTTACTTGCAGATATTACGGCCGATTATTCTCGGCCGCAAACGTTAAAATCAGTTATTTTTTGAAGAACGCTTTGTTAGTGCCATATGGACCTAAGTTTAGATCGCGCTTACGAATTTTATCCACACGATCGAATGCTTCTTCTGCAACATGAAGGTTCTTCACGTCTTTACGCCAGTAGTACTTGAAGCCATCGAAGTGAGCATTCTTTGGATACCAGTACATCACACCTAAACCTTTATCGCTCATGATTGGTGTATTGTGAATGGTGGCGCCTGGAATGTAGAAGTACTGGCCCGTTCCCAAGGTTTGGAATTTGTTGTCGGCAAGGGTCTTGCCTTCGCCGTTAACCACGTAATAACACTCAGGTTGACCATGGAAGTGTGGTGCGTGATCTGATTTACCACCATTGGTGATACCCATTACCGTTGGGCTGTCTGAAAGCTCTTTCCACAGATATCCAACTGGCGCATTTTTAAGTTCACAGTTCTTGGCTTCCATGATGTTGCCTTCGTCGTCCATGGTCTTGCAGAAGCGCTGATCTAAGGCAATGCTGGCATTTGACTGGATGCTGTTAAAATCAATTTTGCCCGCTTCCCAGTCGGCAATATAGGCTTCAACCATTGGGTCGCTACACTGGGAAGGCATAGTATCTTGTGGCGAATATGGCGTGCTGTCATAAGGAACCGGCGTTATCTGCTGGAATGGTAGTTGTACGTGGTTACACTGTGGACCCGCAGCCAATGCCGTGGTTGAAGCGAGTGCGGCAAGGCCGAACATAATTTTTAGTTTCATCATTCATATCCTGTTATGGCTTGATGCCCGAAAGCTGCGATATTGTGCTTGTTCTTTTGGGCTTGAACTAACAATAAAGTGATAATGGTACTGTAAAGGTGAATTGGATCACGCGCCCTTTTTAGCAGCAAACTTATTCGTGACACAGCTCGCGAATAATCTTACCTATCGGCTGAGTTTATGACGTTTTTTCACATGACCATTAAATATGGAACTGCAGGGTGAACTGGGCATAGTGAGATTGCCCCGTTTGTGTCTGCGTGTTTGACCATGAGTATTGGTTGTCGCTGATCTGATAATGACCAAGCTCAACACCCACTTTTAAGGCCGGGGTTAAGTTGGTGAACAGGTTTACACCGAAGTGGCTCCGATCGGTTTGTTCAACTTGAGTTCGGGTATGACCATAAAAAATGGTTGAGCGGGTGGTCTCACTCCAGAAGTGCCGATAGGCGAGCATCGCCGAACTTGTGGTTTCTATTTCACCTTGAATGATATCTTTAGCTGCATCAGTTCCGACATAACGGCCCAGATTGCCATAGTGTAGCTGAAGTCTCAGATCGTCTTTACCAAAGGTATTTATTTTAGCCGCCAGTGAACCGCCCAGACCTAGTTGGGCCGTCTCGCTGGGGTCGAGGTACCTGACTAAGCCTGACAGTGATACATTTCCCCAGTGGCCTTGCTGGTCATAGCGGATGATGGCATCGGGGACATAGTCATTGCTGGTCTCTATCCAGTTGGTTTGTTCCGGGCTATTGCTGACCTGTGTGCCATAGGTATAAGGGTTTTCCAATGCGACCTGCCAGTGACCCGTCTGGTATCTCAGTAGGGCTTGTCTCACCATCGCTTGCCCTACTAAGGGACCGCCAAGATCTGCCGTTTCGGCGAAGGTGCTGGTGTTAACTAATGTTGACCAGGTTTGGCCGGCCGTAAACGCCTCATATTGGATCATCGCATGTCTGACTCTCGGGCTGTAAGAGTTCGATATCACCGGGTTGCCTTGGGAGGAACCGACAAAATCAATCTCGACAAAACCACTGACGTCTCCCTGTGTCAGCTTGAGGTTAAATCGACTCTCCTGAGCGCCAAACTGGGTACGTTTCGCCTCATCCTGAATCGATCCATCTCCATTCCAGCTGGGTTGAAATGCAATGGTGCCGTCGACGTAGCGGGCATTGGTCTTGATAAAACCACCTAATTCATACTCAGTTGCAATAACTGTTGGGGTGGGGAGGAAAGTCAGTAATAGGGTGAGAGGTAAAGATATTTTTATGTTCATAATCTTCTACATGAAGGGATGGAACTAAAAAAAAGCCCTATCAAATAGGGCTTTTTTCAATAATTTATGGGGAAATCAGTAAGTAAAAGTCATGGACTGATATGAAACATGATCCGTATTTAAATCAGAAGTTTGAGCTACTATGCTGGCACTAAAAATCAGGTTCAGATGCGGGAGCGGCATTGAACCTGAGATGACTTAGCTTTTGGTGACTAGAAGTAATAACCAAAGTTGATGTTGACGCGCTTGTCCCAATCATTGCCCGCTTCAGGCAGACCGACGTGATCATTGTTGGCGGTTGAGAAGGTCATGTTTTTACCCATGACGAAATCGAACATAGTATAAGTTGGGCCTGCAGATACTGCGCAACCTGTGACGTTCTGCATGCTGTTGTCGTAGCTGCTGTCATCGACGTCAGGCGTCATAATGCCAAAATCGTTATAGCACTTCACGCTACCCCAGTCTGTTTTGAAGGTCTTAGCGATATTGGCGTTATAGGCTTGGCCTTTAGAAGCGATCTCGTATTGCCAGCTAACTACAGATACACCAATCTTATTTGAATCGACCGCATCAGCGGCATCATATTCATACTGCATCGCTTGAAGTTGTAGGTTCCAGCTATTGTAACTGCTGTCTAAATGAAGCGCCGCGGCGTAGCTATCACCGGTATTGCCCGTTTTATTGTTGTAGATCTGACCATACTGAACAGAACCACCGAAGGTTGTTGAACCGCCTTTATGTTCTGCTGTGTAGGTCTGACGCACGTTAACTTGGTTTGTCTCTTCGTTGTTATACTCGTTGCCATTGATGGTGCCAGTATAGAGATCGGTCGCGTAACGCTTATTCTCGGTTGGACCATATTCAGCATTCTTGTAGAAGGCTAAATCTGTATGCCAGCCATTGCTGTTATAAACGGCCTTAACCCCAACATCGTGGTCATCTTCGAAACCTAAGTAGTAAGGTAGACCAAACCACCAGCTGTTAGAGATAAAGCCACGGTTACCAAATGGTACCTTGTTGATACCAAACTGTAGCTGCCATTCAGGATCGATATTGTAGATACCGTATCCGTATTTGATGTATTCAGTGCTTGAGGTGAAACGGTACTCAGCGGCTAATCCCCAATCGCCTTTCTTACCGTTAAACTTGATAGCGGCCATATCGAAGGTCAGATCGCCAGCCTTGTCTTTAGACGCTTCACTGTAATCTTTGTAACCATAGTTAACACGTACCGCGCCGCCTACGTTGATACCGTCTTCTTGCTCTTCTGCACTGGCGCTAAAGCCAGTTAGTGCTACCGCGGTTGCCACCATCGACAACATGAACTTGGTGGATTTTTTCATCATCATTACCCATTTAGTATGTTTATATTTATGTTTCTGTTTAATGTTTTGAACTCGTTACATCACATCGAACCAGGTACGGTGACACTCGGCGCAGACGGGTGCTTTTTTCTCGTGTTCGCCGTGACAAGCTAAACAGCTGGCGCCCTGGTTGTAGTGGAATGATTTATGAGGATTGGCTTCTTCGATAGCAAGCTTTGACTTGTCGATCTCAATACTGTTGATGTCGCCATGACATTCGACGCAGGCGCTATCGGTCGCATTCTTTTTTCCTGAACCTTGATGGCAGCTCTGACAGCCATCCTCATAGATAAACTCATGATTGGTTCGGCCTTCAGTATTGCCCATCATTTTCACTAAATCGCCGGCAAATGCGCTCGTTGACAGGGATAGTCCTACGAGTAAAGCCAATAGTAATTTGCTCATGTTGATCACCCCTGCAGGTCGCTTTTAATAGTTTCAGATACAACGATACCCATCGCCATACATTCCAGACAGGAGGTCGAACTCAATCGAGCCTCACCATGGACGCCACCTGTGACTTCACCTATGGCATAGAGCTTTTTGATTGGCTTCATGGAGCGACCATCGATAACCCGAGCCCCGATATCTGTCTTTAAGCCACCCATGCAGTAGTGCACCTTAGGCCAGACTCGAGATACGACGAATGGCGGCTTTAGCTCGACAGCCGTATCCATCTTACGACCGAAGAGAGGATCCTGACGTGTGCTGACTTGAGCATTAAACTCTTTCACGGTCTGTTTTAACTGAGTCAAAGGGATATTGAATTTTCCGGCCAATTGCTCGAAACTATCAACCTTCCATGCCATCTCATCACGAAGTGCGCGAACAACTCGGTCATCATCCGGATGATCTTTGTGGTTAAAGAAAACGACGGGGTAGGCTGGAGAACCATCTTGGTAGCGGTTCTTCATGATAGCTGCCGAGCAAGTCTTACGATCGGCTCTTTCATTCATGTAACGCTTACCATTCAGTACGCTGACTGAAATGCCTTCATGCCAGCCGATAGAGAGTAGGGCATTTGACCAGCCGAAGCCTCCTTCATCGGGTGAGCCCCAATGACCAGTTTGGATCATGCTCATATGAACAGGAAGCGCTCCTTGGGCCATGGCTGTTAGGGTGACTTCACCTGTCGCGCCTAGGGCATTAGTACAATCGAGGGATGGATCAAGAGAGGGATCGACAGCGGCACGCAGCTCCATATTGCGGGCAAAACCGCCATTGGCGAGAACGACTGCCTTGTTTGCCTTGATAAAGATGCTCTTACCGGTTGTAAGATCTGGGAAACGGTAGTTTTGACGTACCTTAAGGCCGATGATCTCCTGTCCATCCATGATGAAATCTTCGATGTAATGTTGGAGGCGATAATCGATCCCCTCTTTTACACCTGTTTCATAGAGCTTGGTGGTGATGTCGCCGCCAGTGCCATGTTGAGTCCTGATGGCACGAGCCTTGTTATGGCCACCGACCTGAATGTTAAAGCCTTCACGGAACTTAACACCTGTTTCGATACACAGCTGGTAAACGTCCAGAGCATGGTTGGCAATATTGCTCAGTATGGCCTCATTGGCCATGCCTCGCCCCGAAATCATCTGATCCGAGACTAACTCTGCTGGGCTGTCATCGGCTATCCCCTGGGCGAGTTGGATTGGATTTTTAGGGATCGCCAGCCAGCCGCCATTGATAGCCGAGTTACCACCGATAACCTGCATTTTTTCCAGCACCAGTACTGAGCCGACACCACTACGCTTAGCGTTTAACGCCGCAGAAAGTCCCGCAAAACCTGAGCCAACAACGATCACATCGGCCGACTCGTTCCACTTTATTTCGCCGCATTCACTGGCCATGACAGTACCCGGCATAGTCGATGCCAGCCCGCCCAGTGCCGCTCCGGCACCCAGTTTTAAAAAATTTCTTCTATTTTGCATTTGTGTACCCTCAACTTAGGAATGATACTAAGATAAAGGGAACCAGCGGCAGTAAAGGTGAACTAAATCACGGGTTTTTTTCAGTGACAAACTTATTCGTGAGTCATGTCTCGAATAAATTTACTCACGAGCAACTCCATATTTAACGGCCTGTAAAAATGTTGGAGGAATTTGATAGAGAGTTATTAAACTTTGCCGGAATGTTTATTTGACGTGATTCACAAAGGCCATGAATAACTATTCATTTACGTGAGATATCTCCCGATTGTTAATGGTGTCGCTATAACATCCGCTAGCGTTGAGACCATACTCATAGCATTTAGAGACAGAGAGTATGTAAAATGAAATGCCCGACAGATGCACTACCTACATTAAGGTGTAATCAAATTTTAGATGCTGCAGAGTATCTGATTGAATCACAGGGAGTGGTATCTTTTAGGTTTTCTCAACTCGCGAAGGAAGTGGGCTGCTCTACGGGAACGCTGTATAAGTATTTTGAGCGGAAAGAGGATGTTTTAGTCTGCCTGTTTCTTCGAAGTGCAACCTCAAATCACCTCCAAATCTTTATCGATAAGTACCCGGAACTGACGGCCCAAGAGAAAGTCTTATTGCCAATCTTGTTTACATTCGAAACCATCAAGCGCAGCAAGAGTTTCTTTACCCTGCGATCTGTGTCGGTCAATACTATGGTTTGGCAGCTGGCCAGTGATGAGAAGGTGAAGCGATTTAAGAAACGTATCAATGCATTCTGGGAGTGGTTTACCGCCTCTCTTCATCAGGCGGTCGACAATGGAGAACTTGAAGCAACACCATTGCAGATTAAAGAATTGGTACAGGGGATCGTATTTTATCTTACAGGCTCTCTGACCCAGTTTGAGAGTGAATTAATTGCGCCCGAATATATGTCTAATCATCGTGAGACCTGCTACCGACATCTTTCAAGGTTGATGGCGCAATACCGATGGAAAAAGCCGTTTAATCAGGCCCTGTTTGATTCCCTAGAAGCGCAAACGACTCAATTTTTCAATAAACACTTCCGTGACCATATGACGTGTGCGGCGTGTAGTGCACTGGCTAACGCACGTGAAAATAGTGTGACTCAATGCAGTCGGTTTGAATGATTAGCGAGTTAAGCTGTTTCAAAAAAAAGCCTTCGAGCTAAATCGAAGGCTTTTTTTCACTATCTATTTGAACTAATCGTTGAACCTATACCTTGAACTGGCCTAGTGTCGATGATATATCAGTGGCTAACGCCTGCAGTTGCTGTCCGGCTATCTCTATCTGCTGAGCTCCCAGGGCCGACTCATCGGATGCCTCTCTGATGTTCTCAATATTTTGATGCAGGGCATCGACCACCACACTCTGCTGCTCTGTCGCCGAGGCTATCTGGGTATTCATATCGGCAACCACATCGATATCGGCACTGATGTCACCAAATGCCACGGAGGTGAGTTTTGCCTGCTTAACACTCGCATCCGCCTTTTGTCTGCCTAAGTCTATGGTGTGTACCGCCTCCTCGACTTGATTTTGCATGCCCAGGATCATTCGTTCTATATCTTGCGTCGACTGTTGTGTTCGCATCGCTAAGGTGCGCACCTCATCGGCGACAACCGCAAAGCCGCGGCCATGTTCGCCTGCTCTGGCGGCTTCGATGGCGGCATTGAGTGCCAATAGGTTGGTTTGATCGGCAATCGACTTGATCACATCTAAGATACTGTTGATATCTTGGGCCTCCTGTTTCAGGCCATTCATCGCGCTGACAATCTGATGGACTGTGTCGGACAGCTCATTGATGAAGGTGATGTTATCCTCTACTAATACCTTGCCTTTCAATGCTCTGTCTTGAACCGTTAGTACTGATTTTGCTGCATCAGCGGCGTTGCGGGCGACATCGGTTATGGTTGCGCTCATCTCCTGGATAGCCGTTGCCACTTGATGATTTTCATGTTGATGCTGGGTAAGCAGTTCTCGTGAACGGCTGGTGATCACCGACATCTCACCAGTAGCACAATCTAATACGGTTTGACTCTGCTGCATTTCGATAACGATCTGTCGGACTTTCTCGGCAAACTGATTAAATCCGATGGCCAATTGAGCCAGCTCATCTTTACTCGATATCGCGAGCCTGACGGTCAGGTCGCCATCGCCCTGAGCAATCTCTTCCATCGCAAACGTAGTCGCATTTAGTGGGCGGGTAATTGAGCGAATAACCAGCATCGACGCGATAAAGATCATCGTTAATAGCAGACTAAAAAATATTAATTTCTTTTTAATGAGCTGAGCAAACTCGGCATCAATATCATCGGTATAGACGCCAGTTGCTAATATCCAATCCCAAGGACGGTATAACTTAACAAACGTCACCTTGGGCTCCAGAGCAGAGGAGCCAGCTTTAGTCCAGACATAATCGACATAACCTTCGCCTCCTTTGCGTACAGCATCGAGGAAGGCAACATAGACTTTTTTGCCCGTGGGGTCGGAAAAATTTATCAGGTTATTGCCCACATCTTTCTGGCTGGTGCCATGGGCCAATTGTTTGGCGTCGGTATCAAAAATCCACAGGTAGTTCTGCCCTCGGTAACGCATTGCAGTAATTTCAGATATGACCATCTCCTGAGCCTCAAAAAGGCTCATCTCACCACGCTCGACCGACGCTTGTGCTCGCTTGAAAAGGGACAGTGCGGAATTAACTACACTGCTGATTTCAGCTTGTCGTTGTGTCAACATTTTTGACTTTTGGCTAAAGGACTCGTATCCGGAGCTGACGATAAACGCCAGCACTACAAAGATTAATAGCAGCCAGATCCTTTGAACGATAGAGAGCTGATTTAGCATTTTTTTTTCCAGTGGTAATTGAAGATAATTTAGTTCGTGCTAAATTTTGTTTTTATATTGTTTTTCATTTGCATGTTTTGTGTTGTGATGATTACCGCGAATAACTTTTCCGGTGTTCTTGGCTTGTGTGTTTGCACAAAGTTTTGTTTATGCTAGGGAAAAGCCTTCGAGTTACGTCGAAGATAAATGGGGTCAGAGTCTGAGGGATCCCCACGAATTTAATAGCATGCTTGTGGATCCTTGATTAAATCTTGTGGCGTCTTGATCCCTGTTAGCCAGTGAGACTTCAGCAGCCTCAATGACTTATCTTTGTAGGCTCTTAATCCTATAAATTGGTTTGATAAAACATTACGATGTTTGATCGAATTTGCTAACAAATAACATGGCCACCCATCCTAACTGCTTATGCAATGGCATAAAGGTTTTAAAGGTACCTTACTGTCACACAAGTTTGTAAAAGGTGAAGACTTAAACGAATTTGAACGTAAAACAGTGAATGATTGTATAACCCAATACCGACAACGCTTAGTTGATATCAGTTGGTTTATGCGTACCTTAAGTGAGCCGATTGCTCGAATGGCCAATAAAGAAGATAAGTGCACAGGCAGGTTTTATTCTCCGTCATCCATGGTTCTCACCCTTCGGGCCAGCTAAAGCTGTTCAAATTCATTCCCGATGAATTTGTGGGAAGGGCGGTTTACCTTTTCTTTTATAAATAGCCAAGCATTATTAGACAAAGCAGCCGTTCTGAGCTGTATGGCCTATGTCGACCATTATTTATTAATAGAAAGGCCTATCCGCGCCAAAATGACCACCCCCCCGAAACCTCAGACTACACCAGCATTCAACGCCGAATACACTCAGCGATAAAAGGTGAACAACCAACAGAGTTATTGCCTTTTGTGGGGAATGAGCGTGTAAACATGCCTAATGGTTTAATGTTCAGTGTCAAAGACTACATAGTGCTGGTGGAAGATACTGGGCGAATTGTTCGAGAGGATAAACGGGGTGCAATTAGTTCAAGCAGTCAAACTATTCTTAATAGACTAAACATACCTGCCGAGAACTGGTTAAAAATCACTACAGAGTTTGGTTCATTATTTAAAGGTGCTGTTGGGGCGTTACCTGCCTTAACAGAATATTGTGAGCATCTAGAGCGAAAGCTACGCCAAGGCGCTTCAAACTCCCAGCGCTGGTTGTGTGCCTAAACGCTAACTCTTAACTCCATAACACCACTCTCCACTTGATTGATATCAAGCTTTCCTGCCGCGTTAAATCGACCATATTACTGACTGATTGACCATCGAGTACTAATTTGTTAAACCATCCTGTTGAATTTGCTCGATGATAAAATTATACAAAGTGATCGCAACTCAAATAGAAAGGGGTTATGTTGTTACTTCAAAAAATGGGTGGCTATGTATTTCGTCAAACTGCCAGCGTTGGTTGTGTGCCTAAGCAATCATTTCTTAATCCCACAAAACCATCTTCCACTTGATTGATATCAAGCTTTCCTGCTGTGTTAAATTGACCACATTACTGATGGATTGGCCATCGAGTGCTAATTTGTTAAACCATCCTGTTGAATTTGCTCGATGATAAAATTATACAAGGTGATCGCAACTCAAATAGAAAGGGGTTATGTTGTTACTTCAAAAAATGGGTGGCTATGTATTTGGTTGGCTTTAGATTAATAACGACTCTAGCCCATTGAATTAAGGTGCTTTTGTTAAAAAATAATATACATAACGAGCCATATCATTCTCGGTTATCTAAATTCTCGCTTTCGTCCAGACTAAAGAGTGATTGATTCGAGATATTTAAGCTGATAAGTTACTAAAATTATTAATAATTAAATTGATATGGACGCTGGTTTTTGGTTAACTTCTCAGAATGTTTATCGGAATTCACGCTAAAACGATAGAAGCTCCCGAGGCGCCAGTTTAAAATTTAAACTAAGGATTAGAATTGAATATTATAAAAATTCAAGAGCAACTTGACTCAAATCGTAGATCTGTTGCATTTGATAGTTACGACATTACGTTAAAGCAACTTTATGACATGGTTCTTGAAGGGATGGTTGATATAGCCCCTGAGTATCAACGCCATTTTGTTTGGGATTCAAACAGACAATCAGCTTTAATTGAGTCACTTTTCCTAGGAATACCTATTCCAAGTTTATTTATGGCGTCTAATCGAGATGCATCTTGGGAAGTAATTGATGGACTTCAAAGACTAACGACAATATTGAATTTTATCGGAAACGATAATGAGCTTAAAAACATATTAATTAAGCATGAAAAGTTAAAATTGTCAGGGCTTGAGAAATTAGATTCAATGAATGGGTTGATATATGACGACTTACCAAAATCCATGCAGTTTATGTTGCAAACTAGGCCGTTAAGAATAACCGTTTTGAATGACAGGAGTGATTTTAATGTTAGGTATGATCTATTTGAGAGGCTGAATACTGGTGGCGTAACCTTACACGAACAAGAAATTAGAAACTGTGTATATATCGGTCCATTTAATGATTTTATAAAAGATTTATCGGTAAATTCTGATTTTAGAGCTGTTGTCAAAATGACTGCAAATGCAGAGAGAAGTGGTAGTTACGAAGAGCTTGTTCTTAGGTTTTTCGCTTACCATGAAGATGCTGAACAGTTTGTTCATAGCGTGAAAGGTTTTTTGAATGAATTTATGGAGAAAAAAACAGAGTCATTCAAAGATAAAGAAAGTAAAGAGTTGAAAAAAATATTCCAAAATACTTTCAAGGTGCTTAGAGATAATTTGCCTGATGGTATTGTTCGTGGTGCTAGAAAGAATATAACTCCAGTAGTTTTATATGAAGCAATTTCAGTAGGCTGTGCTAAGGCAATAGGCAGTGGTGAAAATTATGCCCCCGAAAAACTAGAAGCACTGCTTAATGATCCAGAAGTAAAAAAGTCTACTACGGGAGCTACGAATAGTAAAAAAATGGTACTCAAGAGAATTAATATCGTAAAGGATACGTTGGTTAATGGCATTTAATATTGTACGAGCTAACTCAAGAGAGCGGTTTAGTGAAGTTCAAATCAACCTGAATTACATTGAATCAATTGAGCCAGATGGAGAGGCTACGCCCGAAGTTAAGATAATGAGGGGGCTTTATTACGTGCACCTTTATTCTGCGTTGGAAAAGGCATTAAATGAAACAATTGAACAAACGATCCTTATAATAAAAAGTAAAAGCATTAAGAACCTGCATTTTTCTACGCCATTCAATGTGATTTCGTTGAATTCTAAAATGCAAAGTTTTAAACAGTGCGGATATAAAGAATACTTCGATAGATCATCTGAGGTGTTTGGAAATATTGACTCAGAAAATATATTCGATATAAGTAATACTATATTTTCTCAAAACCTACAAAATGTTTGGTATAAAACTATTCAGGATACAATTCAAAGTTTCGGGGCAACACCTATCCAAGTAGAACCGAGAGTAAAGTTAACCATCGATGAAATAGTTGATAAACGAAATGCTGTTGCGCACGGGCGTGAAACACCTATCGTAGTCGGAGAACGACATCGTTCTAACATACTAAGAACTAAGACTCAAGAGATACAAATGGTAATAGAGCAAGTCATTTCTACTTTTGAAGAGTACATTGCTAACTACGGATTTCTAAAACCACTTTATATTCAAGAGTATAGCTTGGCTTAATAGGCTTCTAACAAGTGTATGAACTCGGATTTTTTCCCGTGCTTCGCACTCCAAAATAAACCAGTAATACAAGCGTTAGGTGCAATAAGGAAATCCAGTTTTGGCACATGAAAATACTATTCCATTAATATCAAAGACAGCATTTAGCTGTCCCCATTGTGGCGCATATACAACTCAGCATTGGTATAAAATGAATGCTGCCCCTTATGATGAAGATAATCGAACCCCGATGATTCCTGATGAATCACTAGCTGAGAAATTCCGAAACGAAAGAGATATTTCTGAAGAAGAAAAACATGAATTTATCAAATGGGTCAACGACATGCACGGTGTTTTTCAAGGTAGTTGGCACTCTTTACTTAAATTTTAAGCTGCATTTCTTGTTTCTGTTTCAGACTTCTTAT
>NZ_JBEOPP010000079.1:0-17096 GCF_040310185.1 Shewanella sp. T24-MNA-CIBAN-0130
GCTGACACGCTCGGTGATACAATTAATGATAACTTTCAGAAATTAAAACCTGCAGTTTGAATTCACTTGAGTATAGATATGATCCCTGCAACGTAATCTACATTGAAAGTGTACTGATTATCGGGTATTTAGCATAAAGTGTGACACGGATAGATATTAATATTTTATCGAATTCGTCGAGAAACCCCCGTGATCAGAGCGAAGCGAAAGTCGCGGGGTAGTTCACAAATAAACTTATTCCGTTACACGATTTTGGTCTTGAAATATATACTGTTTTTTGGGCTTCATTAATAAGGTATACATTACCGGTACCCAAATCAGTGACAGCATGGTGGCCAATAATGTGCCGCCGGCAATCGCAATGGCAAACGGTGGCCAAAATCCACCACCGGCAATGATTAACGGTAAAAAACCGCCTATGGTGGTGATGGTCGTGGAGCCAATATGACGCCCACAAGTGCTCACGGTACTTATGATTAACGGTATATGTCCATTTCGGGCTTGAGGAACATCTTCCAGTTCAGCCAAAATAACAATCGCCGCATTAATGGCTAAGCCCATTACCCCTAGTAACCCGATTATCACGGTAAAACCAAACGGATAACCAAAGATATACACCGACAGTAAACCTAAACCGGCCGATTGAAATGCACTCAGTAGAATGATTGCCGTTAATCTAAACGAGTTAAATGACAACACGACAGTGGTGAGTAACAAGGTCACCACCACCACAATGTTGGATAATAAATTACCCACAGCTTCATTACGTTTGGCGCTTTCACCACCTATTTCAATATGATATCCCGTCGGAATGGTTAACTTATCGATAGCATCTTTGACGTCGGTTAATACCTGAGCTGGCAATACACCACTGGTGATATAAGCCTCGATGGTATTGACTCGTTCGCCGTTTCTGCGCGGTATTGCCCCCCGACTAACATTGATTTCGTTATAAGATAAAGCGGATAACGGTATACCTGAGCCCGAAGGGGAAACCAGATTTATTTCAGCTAAGCGAGTCGCTTGTTCACGGCTGTTATCACCTAAACGAACGCGAATTGGCAGCGATTCCGTTTGTTCTAAAATACTGCCACCAATAATACCTGTGGTCGCCATTTGAATTTGATTGGCAATATCGGTCAGGCTTAACCCGCTCATTAAGCTGGCGTCTTCATTGACCTGTAACCACACTTTTGGCGCACCTGAACTGAGCGTTGCCCGGGTGTGAATGACATCGGGGGTCGCGGCGAAGATCCCGCGCACTTCTTCACCCAATATTTTCAGGGTATCAAGATTAGGGCCGTAAATACGCAGTTCAACAGGGGCGTTAAAGGGCGGGCCTTGTTCAAGTTTAAGGACTAATATTTGTGCTTGTGGAAATTGCGCATCTAACTCTTTTTGCAATTGTAAAATCAATCGATTTGCCGCGGCAAAATCGGTCACTTTAATCATTGCTTGGGCGTAATTGGTTGCCCCTTGTTGCCGCTGAGTTAAGTTGTAATAAAAAGAGGGTGTATTGCCGCCAACAACCCAAGTGGCCTCTATAATTTCTTCAATTTGTTGCAGTTTATGATCAATCTGTTTGACCTGTTCGAGGGTGTTCTCGATACTGACATGAGGCGCCAAATAGACTTCTATTTGAAACATATCGCGATCAGAGGGTGGGAAAAATTGTTCAGTCATTTTCCCTGCGGCAAAAAAGCCTGCCATAGGCAATATACCAATAACGATGGCGGTCAGTATTGGCCGAGTTAACGCAAACTGTAAACTGGCGATATACGCACGGCTTATCCGCGGAAACGCCATGCCTTGCTGATACCAAGCCGTTGGTTTTTCACTGCGACTGAATCGACCCGCAAGTCCTGCAATAATGGTATGAGAAATAATGTATGAACCCAGCAACGCAAACATCACTGAGATCGCAATACCACCCACAAACTCACCCGCAGCCCCTGGCATTAATACAATAGGTGCAAAGGCTAGCATGGTGGTAATGGTCGAACCCGCCAAGGGTAACCATAAATGGTGTAGCGTTTTAGACACAGCTTCAAGTTTACTCATACCTTGTTGACGACGTTGGGCTATCGCATCAACAATCACAATCGCATTATCGACCATAATGCCCAGCGCAACCACCAAACCGGTCACCGACATTTGGTGAATAGGCAGTCCGGTATATTTCATACAGGTGAGGGTAAAGAGTGCCGTTAGTGGCAGTGATATAGCCACAATCATCGCATTGCGAAGTCCTAATGTGAGCATCAATACTGCTAAAATAATCACAAACCCCTGTAACAGGTTAATCACCAAGCCGCCTAATCGGTCACTGGTATAGCTTTGTTGGTCAAATAACCATTGCACCTTAATATTAGCCGGCAAGTTAGTTGAAAACGCATCTATGGTCTTGCTCACGTGCTGTTGCCACACATCGACTCGATTATTATTCAACATGCGCGCAGACACTAATACGCCTTGTCGGCTGTCGATTAACGCGATACTCGACGCGGGGGTTTTAGCTTGGCGAGTAATGTTGGCCACATCACCTAAGCGAATAATTTGACCGTAATCGTCTACTTTTAATGGCACTTGGCGGATACGGTTTTGTGAGTCTAATTCGCCAGAAACCTCAACTAAGGCTCTAAATTGACTATTGTTGATTTCACCGGCTGAAATTTTGCTATCGGCATTATTTAAAATTGCCGCAATTGCGGCAGGAGTAAGATGCAATTGACTGATTTTATTGCCATCTAACTCAACTAAAATTTCTTCTTCAGGTGCACCATACAGTTTGACAAAGTCAGTGCCGCTGAGCAGCCTTAACCGGCTTTGTAATTCTTTGGCGTAACGATTCAAAATATCGGCTCTTACCGGGCTGTTATCTGCCCAAACAAGCCCTAAAATAGCAGTGTTGGCATAACCGAGTTGATCATCTAGCACACTATTTTGTGCTTCTACAGGCAGCAAGAATTTACTGTCGGCGATAAGATCGCGTGCTCGAGACCACACCGGATCGGTCTCGGTGACAGTGTCTTTTAATTCTAATTGAATCACCGAAATCCCTGGGCGAGAAGTCGACTGGACGAGCTTTAAATCTTCTAAACGGCGTAATTGATTTTCGATTACTTCGGTGACGAGTGCCTCAACGCGCTCAGCGGATGCCCCTGGGTACTGAGTGATAACCGATGAAAATCGATTGGTTATATGCGGATCTTCGGTGCGTGGCAAGCTTGAAATAGCACCTAACCCAGCCACAATTAATAACGCAATAAATAAGCTTGTTAGGCGGCCATTTTCTAAAAATGCTTTAATCATAACGCCCCCTCGTGCTCAGTTTGAGCAAGGGTGACTTTTTGGCTTACCACCAATTTATGCAATCCTTGCGACACAATCATATCTGTTGCTTGAATGGCGCCCTGAATATACGCTTGTTGTTCATTGGTATAGATAATATCTACATCCCGGCGTTCAATTAGATAGTAATCTTGCTCTGCTTTGGCTAATAAAAATACGTTCCATAAGCCGCGCACGCCATCAGTTAATGCCGACATGGGCACCCAGTAACCGGGTTGTTGCACATCTTGTTGATAAGCGAGATAGGCTATTTCGCCATTGATCACTCTGGCTGAATCAGGCAAAAGGATCCGTAATTGAACCGTGCGGCTAATGGTATTGACTTCGGCACTGATCCCCGCAATTTCAGCGCTAAAGGTTTGTTTGCCTACACGGACATCCACCATTTGTTGGGTGGTTAATTGCTGAGCAATATCAATCGGCACACCAATATAAGCTAACGGCTGACTGTTACCGATTAAGGTAAAAACCGGACTGCCTAATGCAATAACTTCGCCGACATTATGAAAACGTTGACTGATTTTTCCACTGAACGGGGCAAGTAATGTTGATTTTTCAAGTTTCAACGTAGTGGCTCTTAAGCTTGCTTCTATACGTTTCTGGTTGGCTTGTAAGCTAATAACTTGTTGCTGGGTTTCATCGAGTTGCTGCTCAGAAACATAGTTTTGTAGCTTCAACTTTTGAGTGCGTACTAAGGTATTTTTGGCTAAATCTATATCCGCTTGGGTTTGTAATAAACTGGCTTGTAGCTGTTGTTTTTCTGCAGTTAATAAATCGGTATCAAGCTGCGCTAATGTTTGGCCTTTTGTCACCGTATCGCCGCTGTCGACCAGGATATTATTGAGCTTACCCGCCAGCTCAAAACCAATCCCGGTGGTATTTGCCGAGCGAATGGTACCAGTATAGGTTTGCATGTGCTGATAATGGTCATTTAGCACTAAGGTCTGTGACAATACCGTTTGATACTCAATTGTTTGCGAATGTTCTTTTACCTCAGAGCCACAACCGCTTAACACTATTAAGCTTAAACCTAGCGCCCAGTATCGAATAAATGGGGTGAATGTCTTTGACGCGTACATAAGTTTATTCCTTGAAAAGCAACAGATTGTGTCAATGTTGATTTGTCTTCTGAGCAGAGGTTAATATCAATAAGTGAATGCATTAACAACAACCGCAAGATGTAATTTAAATGTTAACTAGATTCGGTAGTCTAATTTTATAAAACTAGACTGTCCAGTCTATTTTTGGTTACTATGACACTAAATAGTGAGCAGTACGCAGACACACGATATGGCTTAATGGCTAACTTACGGAAAAATCATGACAAAAGATCTTATATCGCTTAATAACGACGGACAGATTCATTTGAGCTGCAGTGAGCAAAAGCGGGCTCAGATACTCGAGTCTGCCATTACACTTTTTTGTCATCAGGGTTTTCCTCATACCAGCATGGATGAAGTGGCAAAGCATGCCGGAGTGTCAAAGCAAACCGTGTATTCTCACTTTGGTTGCAAAGATGATTTATTCGTTTCCGCGATTGAGTCTAAATGTGTTGTGCATCAACTCACTAACAATGCTTTAATTGATGCAAGCCAACCTCAACGAGTTATTTTGCTGTTTGCTCTGCAATTTGGTGAGATGATTGTCAGCAATGAAGCCATGACTGTATTTAAAACCTGCGTAGCTCAATCCGATACGCATCCTGAAGTGTCTAAACTATTTTATGACGCGGGCCCAAAGCATATATTAGGCTTGATCAGAAACTATTTAATAAAAGTCAATGAGCATGGGGTATATCTGTTTGAAAACCCCCATGAAAGCGCGGTAAGATTGTGTTTGATGTTATTTGGCGAATTAAAATTACGCTTGGAGTTAGGCCTAGAAATAGGCGACCTACTGCTCACCAGACAGCAGTACTTACACGACACAGCCGACATGTTTTTACGGGCTCATAAAGTCGGCTTAAAATAAACTCAACTCAAAATTGAACTTAATTGGCCAGATCACAGTATCAGTACAGCAACTAAGCCAAAGTAATATTGAGTTTATCTTATTATTTGAAGGGAAGCAGATTGATATGACACGTTATAACGCTAAGCTAGATGATGTTAAGGTAATCGGGTCTAAATCACTAAAATTATCATTATTATCAATAATGTGTGCATCTGGCCTGCTGTTAAGCCAGCAAGTGATTGCCGCACCAGATCGTTCACCGTTTTCATTCACCGTGGCTCGTACATCAACCGCCACCGCTAATGTTGGGGCCGATAATACCAACCCAAATGAATTACAGCGAGATGCATGGAAAACCAGCTTTTCGGCAAGCATGCCACTCAATCGTCAGTGGTCTATCGGTGCCAACCTTGGCTACGATAACCTCGATTATGATTGGCGCATAAACCAAAATACCCCGCTACGCAGCAGTGCTCAACCTTGGTCGAGCATAAATCAGTACAGTGGCGGTTTATCATTATCTTATCGTCCTGATAATCATTGGATGTTTTTAGTCGCGCCTAAACTGCAATATGCTTATGCCGACACCGCCTCAGCGTCAAATGCGCAAAGTTACGGTGTGGTCGCATCGGGAATGTATCGTTTCGACTCCGGCAATATGCTCGGCCTTGGGGTTGCGTATTTAAATGATATTTCAGAAGTGCGTACCATTCCTTATTTAGCGGTTCGCTGGCAGATAAGCGATAAGTGGGTACTCGCTAACCCGTTCCAAGCCGGTTTTAGTGGCCCAGCAGGTTTGGAGTTAAGTTATCAATACAATCGTGACTTAAGTTTTGGTGTTGGCAGTTCACGTCGCACCGAGCGTTTTTTAATTGCCGATGATGATCAAACTATCGAAGTGACTGAGTGGGTCGGATTTTTGCGCACCGGATGGCAAGCTACCAACAATGTCAGCCTTAATGTTTATGCTGGTTATTATTTTGGTGGTGAAATGGAATTAAGCAATCCTGATCTTACTGACGATATAGAGAATCAAGCGGCATTCGGCTTAGTGTTCGGGGTTAAATTTTAATTCCAACCACACTCGCTAAAAGACAGATTAAATCTTCATTGTGGTGTTAAAAACCTCGCAAAGTCGGCTCAAACATAAAAACAAAAAATGCCGCTGATATCGAATATCAGCGGCATTTTTATTACTATTTCGTAGACGATTTTTGGCTTAATGTCTGTCAATAATCATCATCAATCATCAAGTGCTAATCAACAATCACGAGCCTCTAATCAACAATCACTAATCACCTGTTACCTATCATCACTAATAACGCTTAATGCTTAACGCTTAATGCTTATGGCTAAAGTCTAAAGTCCAAAGTCCAAAGTCCAAAGTCTAAATCTTGGATCTTAAGCTTGAAGCAGAACCTTAAAAGTAAGTCACATTTTTCAAGCGTGTAGGGCGATTTTGTTGCGCGTACAATTGCCATACTTGTTTAAAATCCAGTTCTAGTTCAGTGACATAAAATTCACCTGCAGGGTAGGTCTTTACCACCTTTGCGCCGCGGATAATGCCGCTAACACTGGACTTAACCTTGTCATCAGTTAATAACCACTCACTAACGTTACTGCTAGCAGATACTTGTTGGCCATAAACTTGTTCCGCTAACTCGCGGTAGGCGGCAATTTTTGATGCCTGCATCGCCATTAAAATACGGTGTGATGGCTCCTTGCTGGGCTGCGTTGCTAGTGGTGCATACCCAATAGCGGTTAAGGTTGGAAACGCAGCCGGCGCTTGGTTTTCCAACTGAACATTTTTACCATGGCTCATACAGCCCGTTAGCAGCAATAACATAACTAACATTATAGATTTCATTGCTTATCTCCTAATACGGTGTAACGACTGTCGCCTCGTTTTTGGTGGCGATACAGCAAACCATCGCGCGACTCGATTATTTCAGAAGGCTGCAAATAACCTGACAAGCTCGATGCCGTCACAAATGACTGCACCGCAGAAAGGACCCTATTATTGGTTATATTTACCACTCGGGCGTTAAATACAATCCCTTCAGGTGTTAGGGTCATGGTTGACACTAATACGTGTGACACGGGCAAATCTGTTCGCAATAGCTCCCAATTTCGGCTCAGCATAAACTCGCCTTGTTCGGTTGCGCGTAAATTAGTCGCCACGTTTAAATCGACTAAATTAAATTCATGAGCGTGAAACGCTGTGAGTAATCCTTGCTGTAACTGTAATGCTAACTCATTGGTTACATTTAAATCGCTGGTCATTACCGGCGTGGTAATTAACAGTGGTTGATCAGGGCGTAATACGTCATTTTGTAACACTAATTCGTTGACGAGTTTTTCTGCCCATACATTCACCTGGCCTTTAGGTGATAATCCTGCGGCTTGAATATCATAAGTGAGCTTATCCCGATAAACCTCATCTTCATCGGCCACTTTGATATAGCTACCATTGTTACTAAAGGCAAGGTTACTGGCAGCATTAGGCGTTTGGGTGCATGCCGCTAACGACAACGACGCCAGCATGACTGTGGGGATAAAAAGCCTGTTAATCATAATAATTCCTCTAACAAATCATGCTGCAAGTCTTAATATAAATGAGTCATTTAATCGCCTTTGTCATCGATAACTAAGGTCAATTGTTTACTCTTTATTATTTGTACCCTTATATCGGCAAATGCGCTAAAAGCTTTACTGTAATTGAACAACATCGAGAATACCCACCAATATAGGTAATCGGCATAATTCTTGCTTTAAATAAACATAGAGTAAGCTTAATTTACACAATTGTGCAAAATTGACGATTTTTTGACATTAGGACATTGTATGTTGATCCGACACCGCCCTGTTAACCGAACTAAAAGCTTCAGCCATCTTGCTGCAATAGCCATGCTATGGGTGAGTGCCTTGTGTGTTTCTCCGTCGGTATTGGCAGAGCAAATGGAAGTTACCGGTAAGGCTAAAATCGTTAATGGCGATATTGATAAAGCTCGCGAAGAGGCCATCAGTCAGGCATTAAACTATGCCAGTTTAAAAGCCGGGGTTAACTTTTCCAGCGAACAACAAATCAATCAAGGGCGACTCACTCAAGATAGCTTTCAAATTCAGCGTATGGGATCGGCTAATAACGTTGAATTAATGAGTGAAATGATCAGTGAACACATGATTACAGTGGTTTTACAGCTTGATCTAAGTGAACAAGCATTCGATGGACAATGTAAAAGCCAATCCCTCAAAGCCGCCATTATGTTGCCGCAATCCTATTTACAAGAGCGCGAACAGCTACGTTATGGGCAATTAGCACACTTTGAACAACGGATCACCGAACAATTAGGCAAGGTTATCAACGCGCAATCGCGATACAGTTTTGTACGATTACATGCCGATGAAAAAATTGATAACACCAATCAGTTGGTTAACTTTAAAGGTTATCGCATACCCAGTTGGTTAGGCGAAATCACCGACAGCCAATATGTGCTGCAACCCGAAATTATTGATATCTCCACCGAGCCTGTGCAAAGCAGTTATATGGGGTTGATCGATGATGATCCGCAAAGGCAATTTATTTTTAAATTAACCCTTTACCATGGCATCAGTGGTGAAAAGGTATGGACAGAATCTTTCGCAACATCAGCACCTTGGGAATTTGAAAGACAAGAAACGGTATCACCTGCTAACCAACGTTTTTGGCGTTCATCTTATGGTCAGGCTATCAGTGATATTTTTCAACAAAGCGTGATATCACTGGATAAACAATTAAACTGTCGGCCATTATTAGGCCAAATTGTCGCCAGGCAAGGGGACCGCATTATCATTAATTTAGGTCGAAAAAACGGCGTTAAAATGGGTGATAAATTCCAAATCGTACTGCAAAAAAATATCCCAGATAGATTTAACTCCATGCGCGCCATCGCCACTAAAAGTCGTGCCACTGTGGTCATCGAACAAGTCACCGAAGACAGTTCAACGGCAATGCTTGAGGGCATAGACAGTGCAGATAACATTCAACTGAATGACATTGCCATTAAGAATTAGGCCAATAAGCATTAAAGTCTAAGAGAAGTGACTTTTAACAAAGAGACTTTTAATAAATAGAGAGTTAAGACATAGCTCGTTAATAAATAGCTCGTTAACAAATAGATGCTGAATAAATAGACCAGAACAAAAGGGATGGTTAAGAATTAGTTGGTTATTAATCAAGCAATTAAATTTAAAAGGTTTAATTCGACTCTAAACTCCGTATAATAACTTAGTCTCTCTATAGCTCAACAGGATAGAGCAGCCGCCTCCTAAGCGGCCGATCGGGGTTCGAGTCCCTGTGGGGAGACCAATTAGAGCTATTTGTGCTTTAAATTCAATAGGTTACAGATTTTCTAAAATCCTGTGCCGCCCCTGTGCCACCACAGGAATGTGCTTTTTTAGCACTTTTTGTTATAACCATTTCGAATAATGTCCATTTCACTCAGTTAACCTCAGTTGTAGACTTTTCGCTCTATTTATAATAGATTTCCCTATTTATAGATTAAATAGAAGTCGTCTGTAATGAGCCAAGAAAATCCATCTTTTCCCCTACCAATAGACAGACACTCTTTAGTCGAGATGCTGACAAGCTCTTCGTCTAACGACTTTGCAGCAGATCTTGAACAAGACAGTTTACCTATAGAGCTTGAAACAATAGTCACTTCTCTTATGGATTTTATAAATGCTGTCAAGGCATACGACTCTATAGCACCCAAAAACGCAACAGAAGATGAAATAATTAAGGCATTTGCTAAAGACCCTAATGGGTTAACTGTTTTAGATGTTATCCAAAAAGTTGGGTGTAATTTATGGAGTAGTTTAATTAAGTTTTTTCTTATTTTATTGGGAGATGTTAATCAACCAGAAAAAGCAAAAATGGTGACTAATGCTAATTCACTAAAAGAAATTGCTAACATTTTTATCCCTAATGCTAATGAATTAATTACTCCAAATTTTATAGCCATTAAATCAAAACTCTTAGGTAAACTGCCAACTGAGTTAACTGAAAATCTTTTTGGTATTTTCAAAAGTATTCTAGCTTGTCAACTAGCTGGTTTACCTGACCAAGCCAATATTTTTGCAGATAATCTAATTAAAGAACTGATAACACATCAAGAATCTAAAATGGTTTCTATGAGGGAAAAAGTTCTGAAAGCTATAGGCCATATTGAAGCCTCTTCAACAGCTGGTAAGTCAGGTAGAAACAAGCGATTTGAAAAGTCAGACAAAGTTAAAGCCTTCGCAATTAAGCTGTACCTTGAAGGTGACTTCAAAAACCCACATCAAGCCTCGCAAATAACCGTTTCTCGTATTGCTGAGTACGGCGAATCTATCGGATACCGTTTTACAAGTGATTATCAAGCACCAAGAACCATCGAAACGTGGATTAGAAAATATGAGAAAACGGCACGATTAGCCGTGTCTAACTAAAACCGATAATTTACTCATCTTTCTAATCCACATTTCAACTTAAATGAATTAAAAGCCTCATAAAACCTACTTAATTACACCTCCACACTCTGTGGAGGTACTTTTACACCCTGTAACGTGAATACACACCAACCTTCTGATCATATTGTTCACTCCGACAAACACAAACTAATCGGAGTTAACATGAATTCACTACTTACCCCCTCTCAGGTTTCTGACTTTTTAGGAGTCACCATAGGAACCTTATCCGTCTGGCGCTGTACTGGCCGCTATCCTCTCAGCTTTATCAAAGTTGGTCGTCGTGTGATGTACCGTCAAAGCGATATTGAAAATTTCGTTAACGGGAGGATTTATGAGCATACTCTGTAATTTTTTTAGCTTCAGTATTGCAAGCCTCATCATAGTTGCACAGCTTTCTTATCTCTGTGCAACGATTGAAGCAACCAACAGTATGTTCAAGGTTTTTAACGATGACGACCCGTTAACAAGTACCGATGAGGAAAATACTGCCATGTACCCGTTAACGACCCCTGAACTCGTTAACGTAACGCAAACTTCAACTATAAACGAAGGTGGCAAATAATGGCCGCCTTTACTGATGAACAAGTCATATTCATTGAGTGGTTAACGCAAGATAACCATATTGAAATCTGTATTGAGATTTGTCCCGACCTAGGAAAGATGGTCGGTTATGACTCATATACAGGACATTTTCAAAAACGAACATTGTTTAAGTTAAAGGCTAATGGCTTTTTAATTGAAAGAACCCGTTATATTGCTGGCCTAAAATGGCAATGTTGCTCTATAAGTCAACGTGGGGTTGAGTGGTTAAAGCTGCGTAGAGGTCAATCTAATGACTAGAGTAGAGCTGGATAATGCACAATTTATTGTTAGGCGATTATATGGCTTACCACAAATTCATAAAAATGCACTTATGCATCGTTACGAACGTTTTTCTAATCACATAGAAGCAAATTTGTACCTATTGAGGACAACTACTGCAATTAGCAAAGTATTAGGCCACAGCAGTAACCGAATGAGTTGTGTTAGTGTTGATGATCGTGATTTTAAGGCAATGTCTAAACACCATGCTCGGCAATGTGCAAAAATAGCATCACGGGTTAATTCACAAAGTTTGTTCAAAACTTACTCTGCAATATTGCGTTATGTTACTTGCTATCAAATAAAGCCGCACCCGTTAACGGATACCGCGTTAAATAACCTTGAGCATGATTGCCTGACCAATGAAGAGTATTCAAAAGTCATGGGTGTGATCAAACGTGCTTGTGATGAGTCATGGTGGAAACCAAAACTAAGACGACTTCACAATAGGCAAATCGAAACTATTTCACGGCTGTTAAACCAAGTGAGTCGTCATCGTGGTATTTATGCCAGTAACATAACCGTCGAAAATTATAAGTCTCAATGGCAAAGTAATCGTGAATTACTGGAAAATACCTTAGCGACGAATGAGCTTGATTTCAGTGTTAGCCTTGCCGAATTATCAGACCTTAATGTGTCTAATCCCAAAATCCGTAAAGCTGAATTGATGGTTCGTATTCGTGGTTTTGAAGATTACTCGACAAAAATGGGCTACGCTGCTGTATTTCTGACAATGACCACACCGTCTAAATATCACCGTTGCTTTGCTAAATCTGGTGCCGAAAACCCTAAGTGGCAAGGCGAAACACCTTTAGATGGTCAAGATTACCTAAACCGAACTTTTCAGCGTATTAGAGCATCACTTAACCGTGACAAAATTACTCCGTTTGGTTTTAGAGTGGCCGAACCACACCATGACGGCACACCGCATTGGCATTTGTTGTTATTTGTTCAGACCGAGCAGCAAGAAGCGTTAGTGAAAACATTCCAAGAATATTGCTTACAAGAAGATGGTGATGAGCAAGGTGCAAAAGAGCGTCGTTTTAAGGTTGAATATATTGACCCGAAGAAAGGCTCTGCAACGGGATATATTGCTAAATATGTAGCCAAGGGAATCGATGGTGAGGGAATTGATAATGACCTTTATGGAACTGAATCAGTGACCGCAGCCACACGTATTCGAGTATGGGCTTCTTGTTGGGGCATTCGCCAGTTTCAACAAATTGGTGGAGTAGGCGTTACACCTTGGAGAGAGCTAAGGCGGCTAAGTAAAATCACTGACGAAAGCCTAGAATGGGTAGAACAAATTAGGCAAGCCGCAGATGACTCAGATTGGAGTCGTTACACAGAGCTGATGGGCGGCGTATTTTGTAAGCGTGATGATCAAGTCATTAGATTGCTTTACCAATATAAAAAGCTAAGCGATATTCAATTAAGTCATCAAAAATTTGGCAATTCCCACGAAAAGACTAAGGATGCAGGCTATCAGCCTGCATCTAGTCACTCAACTATTACTGAACCAAATGCTGAAACCAATGCCGCAAATGCTACTAGTCGCGCGGGATTCAGCCAACAATCAGTTCCAGGAAATCCTGAAATAATCCAAGAATGTGATTCTGGAGTCAATGCTGCAGAAAACACGGGAATTACTGAAAATTACGACATACAGACTGATGAGAGACAGTTTGAAACGAATCGTTATGGTGATGAGCTTATAGTGCAGTTAAAAGGCATTGTCGCTTTAGGTGTTGAAATCGTCACTAGAGTACATGAGTGGACGTTAAGCTATTCACAGGCTAATGGTAAAATTGAGCCTAATCGCTCTAACTTGGAGTACTGTCAATAACTGTACGTTCAAGTGAGCTAAACTCTCTCAAAATTTACTTGAGTATAGGTTTAAATATACTTAGAATCAGGTATTGACTAAAATAGAAGTAATTTATATGAATTTACCAGAAAAGGATTTCCCCGTTACTAAGACACTTAGTAAATTAGAGCGGACTTTACTCGGCTTAGAAAAAACTGAAGAACTTCATTACTTAAACTTTCTTACAAGGCAATATGGCTTCAGAATTTCAAATGATTGGGCTAAAACACGTAAACAAATTGCTGAGGACATCCTTAACCCTAGTTCAATTAGGCCTGAGGTTACTGAAGATAGATTGGTGGAATTAGTTGATCAGTTAATAGTATCTTGTGATCATTCATATAGGATATATTCTATTACTCCAGAAGCCATCAAGAGCATACAAGCGCTCCCTAAAAAATTGACTAACGATATGTATAGTCAGCAGTTATCTTCAATTTATCCAGATAGACTGTCATCTTCATCCACTAATGCTTCCGGTGTAGGGTTAACAAAAGTTAAAACTTTCGACTCAGGTTTAGCTTTTATTTTTTCTCTCGTAAATGTGGTAACAAAATATAACCCTGAATTGAGCTCTCTTGTAAAATCAACAACTCAAACCTTTAACACTGTATTCATCCCCAACAACAGTAATAGGATAGAAGTTAGAGTTTCTAATCAAGTAAAAAAGAACGATAGAGATGATTGTTTTCGAGATATCTTAGATAACTTTCGTAATCTAACAGGCTCATTAGGGGTAAATCTCAAGGATATAAATCAACTAAGTTTTTACAACGCTATAGACTCTTATTATTTAGATGCTAATGCTGGTCGTGCAGCCTCGACAACAATGACAACTACAGAAAATAGCAATGATGCCGTTCTTTCTAATTTTAGAAATAGAAACTATTGTGCTAGAACACAGTCAGTTCAAGATAATACTGAAGATAAACACACTTACAAGTGCAGAGCGGTAAGTGTACGTTGGCCACTAGAAAAAGAAAATAGATGTGAAACTGAAGTATCAATTACCCCACATAAACATTCTTGGGAATTAAAAAATTGCTTCACTTTTGAGCTAAAACATCCAAGTTCACTTCTACAATTAAATAGATTGGTTAACGATGTCATCAAAAGATCCGAATAAATTACAAATAGAATTAAATCGACTGCAATCTCGCCTTGATTTGCTAGTCGCATACGGCCATGACAAAAATATTGTAGAAGCGTATGGACATTTATTAGCTCACATAAAAAGCACCCCAAGTGAGACATACTTCCCGATTGTCAAAATTATGCAAATCGCAAAGATAAACGATACTGAAAGTTTACTTAGCATTGTTGAATTTTTCTCATCCGTTTTAGATGTTGTATACGTTTATCTCACTCATGATAGTGATATTGAAATATCTGCAGAATCTTATTTTGATACTATTGAAAATGGTTCAAATCCAAGAGAATTACTTACCGGTAAAGTCATAGATAAATTTCAGTTAGATAGACTAAGTTTTTATTGTCGTATCAATCATCAACTCTTGGCATAAATTTTGACATTACAAATACCTAACTTAAGCCCAAAAGATCATAAACGTCTGGTGAAATGCCATCAGAGGAAATATCCACAGTCAAATGATGAGTTTGTATTGTTATTGGAAGAGGACATATTTGATTGCTTATTAAGAATGGAAAAATCTTCAGAGAAACATTATTCGGCAAGAGAAGATGACATTACAAGTGAATTATCAGGTAATTTAATTTGCCTTGGTTATGATGCAAGTGAGCAAACAAAAAAAAATGGCGCTGTCGATTTAACCGTAAAATCGGAAGAATATGAATGGATTGCAGAAGCGAAAAGAGGTACATCAAATTTACATATTTTTGAAGGCTTTCTTCAGTTACTTACTCGCTATGTAAAACAAGATAAAAATGCAGGAATATTGATTTATTATCAAAAGAAAGGTGCAATCACTCAATTGAGAAGCTTTATAGAATATTTATCTCAAAAAGAATGGGCTACTAGCACTAATATTCTGAAAAATACTATTGCTTCAGAAGAAATAGAACAGTTATTCTCAGAAATGAAAGTGGATAATATTACTGATGTATCATTCGATCTTTATACTCAAAGTATTTCAGGGGCAATGATCAAAGTTAAAGTGTTTAGTGCAAATTTTTATTTTAATCCTTTAGATAAAAGTGGCAGAGATGCGCAGAGGGTACAATATAATAATGCTAAATTAAGGCTGATGGCGTCGCACCATAACTGGCAAGAAAATGAATATAAAAACTTTGATGTTAAAGCTCTAGATGAACTTTTAAATGTTTTGTTTCAATTCGAAAATGGTGATTTCGAGAAGTAGTACATGAATAATTAGAATACTAAACATTAACAATAAATCTTATGGAATATAAATAACCTTCAATGAAGCTACTTGAGATACGATGAAATTAGTAACCATAGCGTTTAAAATATCTAATAGGGTAGAGTTTGGTTAAGTTTTAACGATAATAATGAGTGATTGTTATTTCTATATGAGTTATTTATAGTTTTGCGGCTCAGATCATATAAATATTCAATTTATCTATTGTTAAGGATCTTGTTTTTTGCTATTAACTCTTGTTTTAACTGCATTTCTTGCTAGCTGTTTACCTTGAGTAGAGAAAATATGAATAAATTAATTCTGGCTTCGCTTTTGTTTTTATTGGCCGTGCCCATATCATTTGCTCATAGTGGTCGAACAGATAAAAATGGTGGTCACAACTGTAGTCAATCATCAATAGATAAAGGGCTTTGTACTGGTTATCATTACCACAATGGGATTGCAAAAACTGATACTAACAATCAAGAAAAGCATTCACATGATGGTATTCTTCATACACATAAAGTTGAAGAAGCTAAAACTGAAAAAGTTGTTGCTATTAAATCATAGTTTAAAATAGCTCTCTTTTTTACTTTGAGAGCTTTTCTATTTATCTCACTAAGCTATCTACGTGCTATAAATTTTGAAAGATGTGGTTATGATATAGCTATCGCCTAACAATACTCGTAGCTCCTGTAATTAATATTTAGTAAACTTGAACTAATCATATATGAATAATTAGGTTAAGCATGGATCAGCTTCTCTCTCGCTCTGCTGAGTTCGAAAACTTTGTTAATGGACTGCTAGCACATCCTGAAGCACAAAAGTCAAAACGAACTGAAGGTGCTCGTGTTCTCTGCGCAGTTGTTATGGAGCATGCTCTGAGTATTAAAATTCTAATGCATGCTAATGCCTTTACATCAGCATTAGGTCTACTAAGGCTCCAATATGAGGCTTTAGTCAGAGCGCATTGGTTAATTTTCGCGGCATCAGACATTATGGTGGATAAATTACTTTCAGAGCTTACAAATGAGTCTGCTCAAGCGGCTAATTCAATACCTATGGTTGGTGAAATGATGAAGGCAATGGAAGGCAAAGCACCACAAAATGCACTTCAACCACTACTTGAATTCAAAGAAAATTCATACAGGTCTCTCAGTGTTAGTGCCGACGCAAACCCGCAGTTATTTGCCGCAGAATAAATTGCCAATAAAACCTCTTGTTCAGCCTTTTAT